>NZ_JAMYSA010000078.1:0-31003 GCF_040321735.1 Mesorhizobium sp. M0293 | reverse complement strand
CACTGCAGCGCAGCGGCGCGCTCTTCAGCGGGCGTGCACTCGTCCCGGCCGCCGAGCATCAGCGGTCCCACAGCGTCTGGCGCGGCTCCTATGGCTCGATCGTAACGGCGGTGGTGCGGCTGGAGGATGGACGCACTGCCGGCGCCTATGCTGTCACCGGTGGCATCGGGTGAGCGGAGCGGGAAGAACCCAGCACCCCCGTCGAGTTCCTTCGCGCCCCCCTCTGTCCTGCCGGACATCTCCCCCACGAGGGGAGAGATTGGCCGTCACCGCGGCCTTCGCCAATCTTCAACGTAGCAGGAGGAGAGCCAGCGCCGAAACTGCCAATCTCCCTCCTTGTGGGGGAGATGTCCGGCAGGACAGAGGGGGGCGCCGTAGAGCGCCATCTGCAAAATGCCGACCTCTCAATCCGTCCTTATCCACACGCCCTTGGTATTAAGATATTCATCGAGGTGCTCCGCCCCGCCCTCGCGTCCGTAGCCGCTCATCTTGTAGCCGCCGAAGGGCACTGCCGGGTCGATGGCGTGATAGGTGTTGACCCAGACCGAGCCGGCGCGCAGGCGGTTGGCCAGTTGGTGCGCCTTGCCGAGGTCGCGGGTGAACACGCCGGCACCCAGCCCATAGGGTGTATTGTTGCCGCGCCGCACCACTTCGTCCAGCGTGTCGAACGGCAGCGCCGAAATCACCGGGCCGAAGATCTCTTCGCGGGCGATGCGCATATCATCGGTAACGCCGGAAAAGACGCTGGGCGTGATGAAGTTGCCCGCTCCAAGCACACCTTCGGTAATCCGGTTGCCGCCGGTGATCAGCCGCGCGCCTTGCCTCGTGCCATCCTCGATGAAGCCGGTGACACGCTCAAGCTGCTTGACCGAAATCAGTGGCCCGATCTCGGTCTCGGGGTCGGCGCCGTCGCCGATCCTGAGTTTAGCCGCATAGGCCGAGACCCGTTCGACGAATTCGTCATGGATCGGCCGTTCGACGAACAGCCGCGAGCCGGCGATGCAGATCTGGCCGGAATTGGCGAACACCGACATCGCCGCTGTCGGCACGGCGCGATCGAGATCGGCGTCGGCGCAGACGATGACCGGCGACTTGCCGCCAAGCTCCAGCGAAACGCGCTTCATGTTGCCGGCCGAGGCGCGCAGGATGTTCTGGCCGGTCGCTGTCGAGCCGGTGAAGACGATCTTGTCGACATCCATATGGGCGGCAAGCGGCGCGCCGGCTTCCGCACCGGTGCCGGTGACGACGTTGACGACGCCGGGCGGCACGCCGGCCTCCATCATCAGCGCGCCGATCAGCAGCGGCGTCAGCGGTGCTTCCTCGGAAGGTTTCAGCACGATGGTGCAGCCGGTCGCCAGCGCCGGGCCGATCTTCCAGATCGAGGCGGCGGTCGGCGCGTTCCACGGAATGATCGCGCCGACCACGCCGACCGGCTCCTTGCGCGTGTAGGAGATGATCTCGCCCGGCAGCGAATTGCCGATCGTGTGGCCATGGATCGACGTCGCCATGCCGGCATAGAAGCGCAGCATGCCAAGCACGCGGTTCTTGTTGGCGAGCGTGCGCACGATGGGCATGCCCATATCCGTCGTGTCGGACAGCGCGATCTCCTCCCAATGGCGCTCCATTAGGTCGGCGATCTTGAGCAGCAGCACCTGGCGCTCATACGGCTTGAACCGGCTCCACGGCCCGTCGAAGGCGCGCCGGGCAGCCGCAACCGCGAGGTCGATGTCGCTGGAATCGGAGAGCGGCACGGTGCCGATCACGGCGCCCGTGGCGGGGCTGCGCGTCTCGAACGTCCGGCCGCTGAGCGCATCGCACCAGGCGCCATCGATCAGCATCTTGCGGTGCCGGCCGTCGATGGGCGTGTGCAGAGGCAAATCTGTCACCGAGACCGTCATGCTCATGTCCTCATTTCCGCTGATCTATCGGGCGGCCCAGATAAGACCCCGCTCGACAATCAAGGCCATTTCCGGGACCGCGAACTCGTCGGCATTGTGTCCCAGAGCGCTGTAAAAAACCTTTCCAGCTCCATAGCGACGTTTCCAGACGACCGGCATGACGACGCCACCTATTCCCGGGAAATGCGCGTCGGTGAAGGTGGTGGTGGCCAGCACCTCGTTGCTCGGGTCGACATGCATGTAATACTGCTCGGACCGGTAGGCGAAATCGCCGATGCCTGATGTGATCGGGTCATCCGGCCCGGTGATCGCGACCGTGTAGTCGATGACATCGCCGGGATGCGCGACCCACTGACCGCCGGTCATGAACTGATAATCGGGTTCGTTGCGAAAACTGTCGCCCATCGTGCCGTGAAACCCGCCGAGCCCGCTGCCCCCGCGAACGGCAAGTGTCAGGTTCTGAAGTGCGGCCTTCTCGATCGTCGACATCGTGATCACGGGAACGATGAGATCGAAGGAAGCAAGCTCCGGATTAGCGAACATCGCCGTGCCCTGGCCGAGCGTGACGTCGAATCCGTTGCGCTCGAGCAGCGAGCGGATAATTTTGGCGCTGCGCTCCGGTGTGTGACCTTCCCAGCCGCCCCAGGCGATCAAAGCCTTCTTCGCCATGCTGTACCTCCCTGAAATGATCCGTCTTGGCCGATCCGGTGTCAGCGCCAGCCAAGAGCCGGCGCAACATGGGTCAGGATCGCCTCGATGACATGCGCATTGTAGTCGACGCCGAGCTGGTTCGGAACGGTGAGCAGCAGCGTGTCGGCCTCGGCGATCGCCTCATCCTGCGCCAATTCCTTGATCAGCACATCCGGCTCAGCGGCGTAGCTGCGCCCGAAGATCGCCCTTGTGTTCTCTTCGATGAAGCCGATCTGGTCGCGGCTCTCATTGCCGCGCCCGAAATAGGCGCGGTCGCGATCGTCGACCAGCGCGAAGATGCTACGGCTGACCGAGACGCGCGGCTCACGGCTGTGGCCGGCAGCCTTCCAGGCTTGGCGATAGATGCGTATCTGCTCGGCCTGCTGGATGTGGAACGGCTTGCCGCTCTCGTCGAATTTGAGCGTCGAGCTCTGCAGGTTCATGCCAAGCTTCGCCGCCCATTCCGAGGTGGCGTTGGTCGCCGCGCCCCACCAGATCCGCTCGCGCAGGCCCTCTGAGTGCGGCTCGAGGCGCAAGAGGCCGGGTGGGTTGGGGAACATCGGCCGTGGATTGGGCTGGGCGAACCCCTCGCCGCGCAGCGTCTTGAGGAAGACCTCGGCGTGATGCCGCGCCATGTCGGCGTCGCTTTGGCCTTCCGGCGGCGCGTAGCCGAAATGGCGCCAGCCATCGATGACCTGCTCGGGCGAGCCACGGCTGATGCCAAGCTGCAGGCGGCCACCGGCGATGATGTCGGCAGCGCCCGCGTCCTCGGCCATGTAGAGCGGATTCTCGTAACGCATGTCGATGACGGCGGTGCCGATCTCGATGCGGCTGGTCTTCGCGCCGACGGCTGCCAGCAGCGGAAATGGCGAAGCTAGCTGGCGGGCGAAATGATGCACGCGGAAATACGCCCCGTCCGCGCCGAGCTGCTCGGCGGCGACGGCGAGGTCGATGGATTGCAAAAGCGCATCCGATGCCGAGCGCACTTGCGATTGCGACGAGGGCGTCCAGTGCCCGAACGAGAGGAAACCGATTTTCTTCATAGCCATGCGATATAAGGATGCGCGCCAGGCTTCAATGCAAAAGAGATTTTTCGACGCGCCCGATCAAGGCTCATGCATCGCTATTCTCGAAGGCACCGATGCCTTGTGCGATCAGGTTGGTCGCCATGACCAGCGAGACGATAGCCGCGGAATTGAAGACGACGACCCACCATTTGCCGCCGGTCAGGAAGCCGTAGCCATCGGCGACGGCCAGTCCCCAGTCGGCCGATGGCGGCTGGATGCCGAGGCCGAGAAAGCTCAGTGTCGCGATCGAAAAGAACGCATATCCGAGCCGTGTGACGAGTTCGATCAGGATCGTTTCCCTGATGTTGGGCAGGATCTCCAGGAACATGATGGCGAGCGGGCCTTCGCCGCCAAGCCGGGCAGCGCTGACATAGTCGCGCTCTTTCTGCTCGCGCACGGCCGCGCGAACGGTGCGCGCCACCAGCGGCGCGTAGGCGATGCCGATCACCAGGATAACGGTGAGGTTCGACGGCCCGATCGCCACCAGCGTCATGGTGACGAGAACGATGAACGGAAACGCCATCAGCGTATCGAGCAGCCGCGCACCGATGGCATCGGTGAGGCCATCGAAATAGCCGAGCACCAGGCCGATGATGCTGCCGGCCGCAACGCCTGCCAGCGTCGCCAACGGCGCAACCAGCAGGATGTCGCGCGATCCAACTACGATGCGGGACAGCACGTCGCGCCCGAGCTGATCGGTCCCGAACCAATGCGAGGCATCGGGCGGCGTCAGCGTCGCCAGAAAATCCTCGGCATAGGGATCGTAGGGAACGAAGCGATTGCCGAACAGCGCGCAGGCGACCCAGAACAGCAGCAGCAGCGTTCCGATCACGACCGATGGGGGCAGTGCGGAGAAAGCACTGCCGATCCTGCGCACCGCTGGCAAACCAACCACAGCGCGCCGAGGCGCCGGAAATTCCGTCAGATCCGTCATGGCGAGGTCCGCCGGCGCTGCCGCGGATCGAGCAAGGCCAGCACGAGGTCTCCCACTGCCGCCGACAGCACGAAGATTGCCGCCATCACCAGCACGCCGGCCTCAAGCATCGGGAAATCGCGGGCCTTGGCCGCGTTCAGAACCAGATTGCCAAGTCCCTGGATGCCGAACAGCGCTTCGATCACCACCAGCCCGCCAAGCATGTATCCGGTCTGCGTCGCCAGCACCGCGATGGTCGGTGCCAGCGCATTGCGCAGCACATGCCGAAAGATAATTTCGCGCGGCTCGAGTCCCTTCAGGACGGCGGTGCGTGTGTAGTCGGCGGCGATCGTCTCGATCACCCCTGCCCGCGTCATCCGGGCGATGTAGCCGGCAAGGTTGAGCACCAGCGGCAACGCCGGCAGGATCAGATAATAGCCGCTCGTCCAGAACCCCGCCCCATCGGGCGCAACGCCGGAGATGGGGAACCAGTTCAGCCACAGGCCGAAGACGATAAGCAGCATCAGACCAGAGACGAAATCAGGCATAATGCCGAAGGAGACGCCCGCCATCACGATCACCCGGTCGATCAGGCGGCCGGCATTGAGACCGGCAACGACGCCGGCACCGACCCCGAGCGGAACCAGAAAAATCAAGATAATGCCGGCAAGGGCTGCGGAGCGCTTGAGGCTTTCGAGCACGAACGGCGCCACCGGCCCGCGCATCGACAGCGAAGTGCCGAAGTCACCTGTGACCGCCTTGCTGAACCAGAGCCAGTACTGGACGAGAACCGGCTGGTCGGCGCCGAGCCGCTTGTTCAGTTCCGCCACCGCTTGCGCGTCGGCAAACGGGCCGAGCATCACACGACCGACATCGCCGGGCAGAACCTGCCCGGCGAAAAACACCAGGATACTGACCAGCCATAGCGTGAGGACAAGCGTGCCCACACGCGCCGACAGAATGCGGCCGGTCAGCATGCCGCGATCATGCCTGGACGAAGGAAACGCGGTCGAGCAGCAGATGCGAAATCGCGGTGAAACGAACGCCCTCGACCTTCGAGCTGACAATCCGGCTGTATTGCGAGAAATAGCTGATGATCGCCGGCGTCTCGTCGAGCAAGAGGGTCTGGATCTTGCCGGCAACGAGGCGCTGTGCCTGCAAATCACGTGCCTTGGAGTAATCGAGCAGCAGCGCATCATAGGCCGGGTTGTTGAAATGCGCCGCGTTCCAGGCTCCCGAACTCTTCAGCGTGGCGTTGAGGAAGATGTCGGGCGTGCCGCGATGGCCGTAGTCGGTGATGCCGAGCACCGAATCCAGCCAGGGCGAGCTTCCGAAGGTCGCCGAGCCGTAATAGGCGTCCTGCGGTAGGACATTGAGCTTGACGTCGATGCCGGCCTTCTTTGCGAAGTTCTGGATGATCACCGCATAGTCGGGAATGTCATAGGCGCGTTCGGTGGTCAGCGTCACCTCGAAGCCGTTCGGCACGCCCGCCTCGCCAAGCAGGCGCTTGGCCTCGGCAATGTCCTGCTTGCGCTGTGGCACCGACGGATCGGCAGATGGGAAGATCGGCGCGAACGGCGTGTCATTGCCGACGATGGCGCGGCCCTTCAGCAGGCCCTTGACCACCGCCTCGCGGTCGATGGTGAGCGCCAGCGCGCGGCGGATGCGCTTGTCGGTGAACGGAGCCTGGTCGGTGCGCAGATGCACCTGGTCATGCGAGCTTGCTTGCACGCTCAGCAGCTTGAAATTGGGATTGCCCTCGATCGCCAGTTCCAGGCGTGTCGTGCTCGGGATGACGTCGAGCTGGCCGGCCTGCAGCGCCAGCACCTGCGCCTGCTCGTCGTCGAAGAACTTGATCTCGACCCGGTCGGGCAGCGCCTTGTCGCCCCAGTAATCCTCATTGCGCACGAAGCTGGCGCCCTGCTTGGGACGGAAGGATTCGAGCTTGAACGGGCCCGTGCCGTTGAAAGTCTTCTCGAAATCGCCGGCATAGTCGGCCGGCAGGATGACGGCATTGTAGACGTCGGAAGAGACATAGAACGGGAAGTTGCTGTTCGGACCGTCGAGGTCGAAGGCCACGGTTTCGTCGTCGACCAGCTTGGCGCCGCCCTTGGACAGGATGCCCTTGTAGGCCGACAAGGCAGACGAGCCGCTGGCCGGATCGACCAGCCGCTCGAAGCTCGCCACCACGTCTTTGGCGGTGACCGCGCGGCCGTCGTGGAATTTCACCCCTTGCCGCAATTTGAAGGTCCAGCGGCTGGCCGTCTCGTCGGCCTCCCAGGACAGAGCGAGCTTCGGCTGCAGACCGTCCTTTGGGTCGTCGAGGATCAGATATTCGCCGACCTGGCTGATCACCCCGATGCTGGCCGGATCGGTCACCGAAACCGGATCGATCGCCTTGGTCGGCTGGCCGAGCCCGACACGCACCGTGCCGCCTGCTGCGGCCGCGGCGCGCGCGCCTCCCAGCCCTTGCGAGGCCGCAAAGCCGGTCAGACCAAGCAGTGCGGCATATTTCAGGAGATCGCGGCGCTTGACAAAGCCGCCCTGATATTCGTCGACGGCGACATTCCAGATGTCCCCCGACAGGTTGCGGAGTGCGTCGATATCTCTGCGTTTGGTCATGTTAAACCCCTGCTTTGAAATGAAGATTGAAAAGCTATGCGACGGGTTCGCCGTCGAGATGGATGCGGTCGACGGCCTGCGGATAGAAGGCGATGAGGCCTTTGATCTTCGGCATTTCGTCGATCGGGTCGCGGTAGCTCCAGGCGATGTCCGGGCGCACCGAGCCGTCGCTCAGCAGGCCCGACCAATAGGAGGCGATGCCCTTGTAGGGACATCGCGTCGTTGTGACGGACGCCGTCAGCCGCTCCAGCCGGATGTCTTCCGCCGGCAGGTAGAAGCGGGTCGGCAGATGCGTCTCGAACAGCAGCACCGGACGATGGCTGTCGGCGATCGGCTCGCCGTCGAACCAGACCTGCACATGGCTCGTGCTTCGCAGCACATCGATGCGCGCATAAGGGTCTCGCGCGTGGACGAAGACTTCCTCTTCCTCCTCGAACCATTGGTCGACGGCTTTCCAGGTGAAGGCGATGCGCCCTGCCAGCGGCGCCAGCGCTTCGTCCGGCGGCGAGATGAACGCCCACGCCGCATTGGCACTCCGCCTGTCGCCGCTGTCGATATCCCAATAGGCCGTCTCGCCACCGACTGGATGCGGTTCGCGATGCAGCGAAGGCTTCAGCACCGAGGGGTCGACCGCTGACGGCGGGAAGAAATAGATCGGCAGGAAATGGTTGGAGCGCAGCACCAGCACGTTGCGGCTGTCGGCGATGGTGCGGCCGCCGAATTTGACGCGCACGCGCTTGGGGCTGTGCAGGACGTTGACGAGCTGCGGCGCGGTCGCTTCGCGAGGCTGCAATCTTGGGGCGACAGTCATGATCGTTCTCCCGGTCAGGACACGGCGCGCGCATTGTTGCGCTGTTCGGCGAAGCGGTTGGCGGGCCGCGCCAGGCCGAAGCGGTCGCGAAGCGTTCCTGGCGCGTATTCGGTCGGGAAGACGCCGCGGCGCTGCAGTTCCGGCACCACCTGTTCTGCGAAATTCACCCAGTCCTCGGGCAGCAGCGGGAACATCAGGTTGAAACCGTCGGCAGCACCCGAAACGAACCAGTCTTCGAGTTGGTCGGCGATCTGTACCGGCGTGCCGGCGACGGTCGGTACAGAACCGCTGTTGGCGAGCTTGCGGGCAATCTCACGCAGGCTGAGATTCTGCTTCGCCCACTGCTTGACCCGGTTGAGCGACGTGCGCCCGCCATTGAAGGTGCTCTCGTCCGGCAGCGGCGGCAGCGGCCCGTCCGGCGGGAACACCGACAGGTCCAGCCCGCTCCAGCTGGACAAAAGATCGATGCCGACCTGATCCGGCAACAAGGTCTGAAGGTATTCCTGCTTTTCCCGGCCTTCCGCCTCGGAAGCCGCCACGATCGGCAGGATGCCAGGCAGGATCTTGAAGCTTTCCGGCGGCCTGCCGTGGCGGGCGAGACGCTCTTTGATGTCCTGACGGTACTTGATGCCGTCTTCCCTGGTGCTGAAGATGGCGAAATGCACGTCGGCCTGGGCCGTGGCGAAATTCTTGCCGTCCTCGGACGAGCCTGCCTGGACGATCAGCGGATGGCCCTGCGGCGGCCGCGAGACGTTGAGCGGCCCGCGCACCTTGAAATGCTTGCCCTTGTGGTCGACGGGATGAACCTTGTCGGGGTCGGCGAAATAGCCTGACGCCTTGTCGATCAGCAGCGCCTCGTCTTCCCAGCTGTCCCACAGCGCCTTGACGATATCGAGGAATTCGGCCGCGCGCTCATAGCGGAACGCATGTTCGATATTGCCGTCACGGCCGAAATTGCGCGCCTCCTCGTCCATGGCCGAGGTGACGACGTTCCACGACGCCCTGCCCTTGCTGATATGGTCGAGCGAGGCGAACATGCGCGCCACATTGTAAGGCTCGCTGTAGGAACTCGACGCCGTGGTGATCAGGCCGATATGCTTGGTCACGCCAGCCAGCGCCGACAGCAGCGTCAGCGGTTCGAGGCGGGCATTGGCGTAGTGAGCGACGCCGCTCTTGACCGAATCCCAGATCGACACGTGGTCGGCGACGAAGATGGTGTCGATTTTGGCGCGCTCGGCCGCCTGCACGAGATCGCGGTAGAATTCGAAATCCAGCACTTCCCGGCCCGGCGCCCGCGGGTGGCGCCACGACATCCGATGATCGCCCTGCGGGTTGAAGAAGAATGCGCTGAGGATCATGTGGTCTCGAGCCATGCCGGCCTCCTTCCAGATCTGCTTGGGAGACCGTCGCGCTGCCTCGGCAAGCGGCGACAATCTCTCCTGAGCGATGAAAGGTAGATTGCGCTCCGGCCTAATTCGAGTAATTTTATAGAGATTATGTACTGCGAAAGCGGAAGCGATTGCCATCGATCGCGGCGCTGGAAGAAAGTGGTTTCAAGCTCCCAATGTCCTCTTCGATTCTGAACGTCGACCAGCTTTCCATCGCCTATGACGGGCGCAACGGATCGCATCCCGCCGTCAGCGGCGTGTCGCTGCGCATCGGCGAAGGCGAGGCGCTTGGACTGGTCGGCGAGTCGGGATCGGGAAAAAGCTCGGTGGCGCTCGCCATTCTGCGCTATCTGCCGAAGAACGCCCGCCTCGCTGCGTCAGCGCTGGAATTCCAGGGCCGGGAAATCCGCGACCTCTCCGCCGAGCAGCTGCGCCAGATCAGGGGAAACCACATCGCCGCCGTCTATCAGCATCCGGGCGCGGCGCTCAACCCAAGCATGACGATTGGCCGGCAGATCACCGAAACGATCATACGTCATCGCCCGGTTCGCCATGATCAGGCGCGCGAGCGTGCCGCGGAACTGCTCGGGCGCGTCCGGGTCAGCCATCCGGAGCGGGTGCTGGACCTCTATCCGCACGAATTGTCCGGCGGCATGCAGCAGCGCGCCAACATCGCCATTGCGATTGCGCTCGACCCGTCACTGCTGGTGCTGGACGAGCCGACGACGGCGCTCGACGCCAGCGTCCAGTCCGAGATCATCGCCATCCTGCATGATCTGCGCAAGGATCACAAAACCAGCATCCTGCTGATCAGCCACGACATCAACATGATCCGCTGCTCCTGCGACCGGGTGGCGGTGATGCAGGCGGGAGCCGTGGTGGAGAGCGGTGCTGCCGGCGATGTCTTCGACAACCCCTCTCACGCCTACACCAAGGCGCTCATCGCCTCGATCCCGGCACTCAACTACACCAAGCGGGACGGAAGACTGGCGGAGACGGACGGCCTGCCATCGCACCCGGCAATCCTCGATGAAGAAGCCGGCCTGCCAAAAGAACGCCGGATCGCGATCGCCTGCAAAGGCATCAGCCATTCCTTCGGCAGCCAGTCAGTGCTCAGCGATATCGATCTCGACATCGGCCAGGGCGAGACCTTCGGGCTGATCGGCGAGTCCGGTTCCGGGAAGTCGACCTTGGCACGGATCGTTACCGGCCTGCAGACACCCAGCGCCGGATCGGTCGAGCTGTTCGGCAGGACGGTCGCGGCGCGCGTCGAGAAGAGGAACCTTGCCGAACGGCGCGACTTGCAAATGGTCTTCCAGTCGCCGGACCGCACACTCAATCCGCGCCAGCGGATCGGCCGGATTCTCGGTCGTCCGCTGCGCCGGCTCGCCGGCCTGCGCCGCAGTGAGGTGAGAGCCCGCGTCGGCGATCTGCTGCAATCGGTTCGCCTCGCCGGCGCAACGGCCGAGCAGAAATCGCGATCGCTGTCCGGCGGCCAGCGGCAAAGGGCGGCCATCGCGCGCGCCTTTGCCGGCGTGCCGAAGGTCGTCGTGCTCGATGAACCCACCTCGGCGCTCGACGTCTCCGTCCAGGCGACCGTTCTCAACCTGCTCAACGACCTGCAGCGCGACAAGGACACGACCTATCTTTTCATCAGCCACGACCTCAGGGTGGTGCGCTACATGGCCGACAGGATCGGTGTGCTCTACCGCGGCCGTCTCGTCGAAACCGGTTCATCCGACCAGATTTTTCAGGGCCCCAATCACCCCTATACCGCCCTGCTTCTGGCAGCGTCCTCCGATGAGGCCGAGGCGAAAATGTCAGTTCAAAGCGAGGTCGAGGCAGCCGGTATCCCGAACACCGGATGCTCCTTCGCCGACCGCTGCCCTCTGGTCCTGCCTGAGTGCAGAAAGGCGGAGCCATCAGCCATAGAAGTCGCGGCCGGGCACCGGATTGCCTGCTGGCGGCACGGCTAGGCTTTGTGAACACCAGAACCTAGCTCGCGGTGATGCATCCAGCCGTCGCCAGGTTTCTGTCCTGTTCTGCACCTACCTCGACTACCCGCATACAAGGACATGCGCTTGTGCTAATATATCGTTGCCATGCACCTTCGTGCGTGACCAACCATTGGGAGGACGCGATGAAAACCATGAATCGCAGGTCTGCAATTGCCCTCGGTATGACGGCCGCCGCGGTGACGCCTTTTTTTGCCCTGACGGCGTCCGCGAAGGCCAAGAAATACGGCCCGAAAGAAGGCAAGGAGATTGCGCCCGGTGTCAGGGTGGTCGAGGTCGGCACCGGCAACGCCGACATTCCCGCCTACAAGAGCATCTCAATCGTCGACGTGGTCTTCCAGCCCGGCGCGCACGCCCCTCAAATGGTGATGGACAACGACATGGTCTGCACGATCACTTCCGGCGCGTTCACCATCAAGAAGGCAGATAAGGAATTCAAGCTCAAGACGGGTGACATGTACACCTGTGCCAAGGGCAAGACCGACGAGGCGACGAATACAAGCAAAGAGGTCGGCGTGCATCGTATCGCCGTCCTGATACCTGCCTAATGCATGTCGCTCAAAAGTGGTCCCGGTTTTGAGACAACGACATGCATAGGAACAAAGACCTAGAGCGCGTCGCATGAATCCGTTTCGACGCGCTTTAGGAGACCAGATTCCGGCCGGACGATCAGTTGCATTCCGGCCGGCCAAAAACAGCTGATTACAGAAAGAACGGCAATCCCGGCAGGAGCCTGTCACTGTCGCCGATGGTCGGTTTCGTCGCCAAGGCTGGGGGCACGATTCCACCGCTTGCCAGGCGTCTGAACATCGCACGATCTATACCTGCGGTGGCTTCCCGCCCCTATCACCGGTGCTATCGATACTCGATATCGGGCCATCGAAAGCGGCGACGATCGCGGGGATCGTCAAGCGCCGGAATATCGCGTCGACTTCCGCAGGCGACAGTCTTGATTTGCGATCCATCCACCAGGCCAGGACCGACATCAGGGCGCCAACCACGAACTGGATGAGCGCGCTTCGAGGGATTTGTCCGTCGTTGGCGGCAGGGGCGATGGCTGCAAGGTCCTGGCTCACCAGATCGGCGAGCAGCGCCCGCAACCGGTTCATGACGATGGCGGACCCCCGCTCTCCGACCAGCACGCGATAGATGTCGCGGAAGCTCTGCGCATGTTCGAAGAGTGCCAGGCTGAAGCCGAGGCAGCGTTGGCCAACGTCTCCGTTTTCGCCAAGTGCTGCTTGCTGGTGCGCCGTCAGCATGACGCGCAGTTCCGCCAGACCGTTGGTCAGCAGATCCTCCTTGCTGTTGTAGTGCGCATAGAAGGTTGAGCGGCCGACATTCGCACGCTCGACAATGTCCTTGATCGTCACCGCCTCGTAGCCCTTTTCAAGGACCAGCGCGACCAGCGCCTGGTGCAGAGAATCGCGTGAGCGCTGGATACGGCGGTCTTCTTTCATGCGTGTATTCATTGTCGGCCATTAGCTCCGTTTCGTCCGTTTTCGGACATTTCGCACCACGAGTTCATTTTCACACTATCAGTCATGGTGTCCGATAACTGCCGTTCTGTCCAGAAATCAAGGGAGCCAGTCATGGCAACAAGAGAAACACCAAGGACCCACAATCATAGCCATCTGTGGCTCGTCGGGCTCATCGGTGTGGCGGCAGGCCTCGTCTTGCTGATCTACGTCCCGTCGCTCCCGGCCGTCTCGGGGGTATTCTTGCTTTTCGGCGGCTTTCATCTGATCGGTGCCCTGGTGTTGATGGCTTCGCTCTATGTCTTGGCCGGGAACAGGCTCGCCCGGCGCCTGCCCGGCCGGATACGCCGGCAGGACACAGCGAATTTCGATTTCGGCTGGGCGCCGGCCTGGGCGCTCGGGCCGTGGATCGCGGCGCTAATCCTTGCCGCAATCGCAGTCGCCGTTCAGGTCGCGACACCGGCCTATTGGCCGCTCGCCATGGTGCTGACGCTGCTTGCGGCGAACTTCTTCGCCGGCGGTCTCATTGCCCGAACCGTCGGACGCTACGAACATGCCGCCTTGCCATTGGTCGACCTTCTGTCGGGCGACGCAGGTGTGGTCCTGGATGCAGGATGCGGCGCCGGCCGAACCACGATCGCACTTGGCCGTGCACTCCGAAACGGAAGGGTCGTTGCGCTCGACCGCTTCGATTCGGACTATATCGAAGGCGGCGGCCGGCGGTTGCTCGAACAGAATCTGCGGCTTGCCGGTCTGACCGGGCGCGTTGACATCGAACTTGGCGACCTGACTGCACTGCCCTTCCCGGAAGGCCGTTTCGACGCCGCCGTCAGCGCCCATGCGATCGATCATCTCGGCCCGCAAAAGCAACAGGGGCTGCGCGAGATCTTGCGGGTCCTGAAACCGGGCGGACGTTTCCTTCTCGTCGTCTGGGTGCCCGGATGGACGATGTTCGCGATCGTCAGCGTGCTAGCGCTGCTTTTCTCGGGCAAAGGCGCCTGGCGGCGGATGGCGGCGAGCGCGGGCTTCGAGCTGTGTGACGAAGGCATGCTCAACGGCAACTGGTTTGTCGTGCTCAAAAAGCCAATTGGTGCGAGCCGCCTTCAGCAAGATGAGGCAGAATTCCATCGGTTGCCAAGCGCCTGAACATCGCATCGACCTGCGCAGGCGGCGGCTGCGCGCCCCGGTCGAGCCACAGCCGCATGCTCGCTTTCCGTTCAGGCACAGTGCGATACCCGAATTGGCTCTTGAACGGTCAACTCGGACACGCGTAACATCACGCCATCTGAATTGAGTCTGCTTTATTAGTCTGGGCTAACGTCCGGATTGGTTTGGATATTTTCCTTGAACACGCAAGCAATCGGCGGCGCGCCGGAGCGCGGCAAATCGTTTGCCCATGTGGCGGAAGCCTCCTGGGGCAAGGGCCTCAGCACCTTGCTCCGCATCGTGCGCATGACGTTGCGCCATCCCTGGCAGGTCGCCATCACCATCGTCTCGACCTTCATCGCCGCGACGCTGCAGCTTTTCATTCCGCGCCTGCTGGGACGCGCCATCGACCAGGCGCAGGGCGTGATGGCCGCGGGTGCCGGAGCTGCGGCGGAACAGGCGCTGTGGAACACGGCGCTGACGCTGCTCGTCGTCAGCATCCTGCGCGGCCTCTTCACCATGGCGCAGAACTACTATGGCGAGGCCGTCGGCCACCGCACCGGCTATGAACTGCGCCTGGCTTTCTACGAGAAAATCCAGCGCCTGAGCTTCGCCTACCACGACAGGGTCCACACCGGCGATCTGATCACTCTTGGCCTGCTCGATCTCGACGGCGTGCGCATGTTCTTTTCCACCGGCATCCTACGCGTGGTGCTGCTCGGCGTGCTGATCGGCGCCGGCGCCTATCTGCTGATCAGCACCGATCTCGTGCTCGGGCTGCTCAGCCTGAGTTTTGTGCCGTTCGTCGCCTGGCGGTCCTCGGTCACCCAACTGGCATTGCGCAGCACTTGGCTGACTTTGCAGGAGCGATTGTCGGTGCTGAGCCGGGTGATGGATGAGAACCTCGGCGGCATCCGTGTCGTACGTGCCTTCGCGGCGCAACGGCACGAACTCCAAAAATTCGACCGCGCCAAGCTGTCGGCATTGGAGCTTGCCAATCAGCGCGTCGACATCCGCGTTTCCAACACCAGCTATGAACTTCTCATTCCTCGCCGCCATGGGCTTGGTGCTCTGGTTCGGCGGCCAGAAGGTGATTGCGGGCCAGATCAGCGTCGGCACGCTGGCCCAGTTCCTCACCTTCATGACCATCCTGCAGATGCCGGTTCGCCAGCTCGGCCTGATGGTCAACTCCTTCGCGCGCGCCTCGACCTGCGGCACCCGCCTGTTCGAGCTGCTCGACGCCGAACTCGACATCGAGGACGCGCCTGATGCCAAGTATCTCGTCGTAACCGACGGCGTGCTGCGCTTCGACAATGTCGGCTTCCGCTATGAGGGCGTTGGCGGCCGGCCGACGCTGTCGGGCATCTCCTTCGAAGCAAGGTCCGGCGAGACCATTGGCATTGTTGGCCCGCCTGGCAGCGGCAAGTCGACCATCGCCCACCTGATCCCGCGCTTCTACGACGTCACTTCTGGCTCGATCACCATCGACGGTCAGGACATCCGCGAGGTGACGCTGCAATCGCTGCGCAAGGCCGTCGGCGTCGTGCAGCAGGATGCGTTCCTGTTCACCACCTCGATCGAGAACAACATCGCCTACGGCAATCCCTGGGCGCGCGAGACCCGCATCGGGCAGGCGGCCGAGTACGCCCAGTTGCACAACTACATCATCGGCCTTCCGGCGGGCTACACCACGGTGGTCGGCGAACGCGGTGCGTCGCTTTCCGGCGGTCAGCGGCAGCGCCTGACCATCGCCCGCAGCCTGATGCTGCGGCCATCGGTGCTGGTCTTCGACGATTCGACCGCGGCAATAGACGCCGGCACCGAGCAGCGCATCCGGGCGGCGATGAAGCGCTTCGCCAGGGATCGCGTCACGCTCATCATCTCGCACCGGCTGAGCTCACTGATGCATGCCGACCAGATCCTCTTCGTCGAGGGCGGCCGGATCGTCGAGCGCGGCACGCATGAGGAACTGCTGGCGCTCGGCGGACGCTACCGCGCCCTCTACGACCTGCAGCTGCGGCCGGAGGACGACCGGTCTGTGGCGGGAGCCGCGTGATGTCGACACAGAACGACGACGACAAGGAAGACACCAGCGGGCGGCCGACAAAGGCGGTCGTGGGCTCGCACCGCGACGAGGAAGAGGTTTTCGGCAAAGCCTACGATCCGCGCATCATCAGGCGTATCTGGAGCTTTGTGAGGCCGTACCAGAGCCAGATTTTCATCTCGGTCGCTGCAGTGCTGGTGTTCACGCTGACGCAACTGGCGATCCCGCTGGTCATCCGCTACGCCATCGACCACGACATGACGGCGGGCTGGCTCGACCAGTCGGTGATGATCGCCGCGATCGGGGCTTTCTCAGCGATCATCCTCATCAACTATGCCGCCAGCTATGTGCAGGAAAGCGTCGTCGGCAAGGTCGCCGAGAACGTGCTGTCCGATCTGCGCCGCGCCATGTTCAGCCACCTGCAGCGGGTCTCGCTGAGCTTCATGGACAAGACCGAGGTCGGCCGGCTGATGTCGCGCCTGCAGGGCGACGTCAATTCGATGCAGGAATTCCTCGAGACGTCTGTCATGTCGGTCGGCGACATCGTGCTGTTGTTCGGCATTGTCAGCGTGCTTTTGTGGCTCGATTTCCGGCTCGGCCTGCTGACGCTGTCGACCATGCCGGTGCTGTTCATCGTGCGCCTGTTCTGGCTGCCGCGCGCCAAGGTCGCCTTCATGGCCGCGCACGAAACCAACTCGATCGCCAACGGCGCGCTGGCCGAAGGCATCCATGGCGTACGCACCGTGCAGAGCCTCGAGCGCCAGCACGTCAATTTCGACCTTTATGACGAGAAGGTGCTGGCCAATCTCAATGCCCATCTGCGCTCGGCGAAATATGCGCAGGTGATGGTGCCGATCGTCGACACGCTGACCGGCATCGCCATGGCGACGGTCGTCGTCGTCGGTGGTTCGATGGTGCTCTCGCACAGCCTCGATATCGGCGTCATGGTGGCGTTCCTGTTCTACATCCAGCGCTTCTTCGACCCGATCCGCTCGCTCACCATGCAGTACAGCGTCATGCAGCGCGCCATGGCTTCGGGCCAGCGCATCTCCGAAGTCCTCGACGTGCCGGTCGACGTCAGCGACAAGGATGGCGCCTTCACCTTGTCGCGCGACATGGACGGTTCGGTCGAGTTCAGGAACGTCACCTTCGGCTACCGGCAGAACCAGCCGGTGCTGAAGAACATCTCCTTCCGCGTCAATCCGGGCGAGACCGTCGCATTGGTCGGCCCGACCGGATCGGGCAAATCGAGCTCGATGGCGCTGGTGCATCGCTTCTACGATGTCTGGTCGGGTGAGGTCCTGGTCGGCGGCCACGATGTGCGTGACCTGACGCAGGATTCGCTCGGCGATCAGGTGGCGATGGTGCTGCAGGAGCCGTTCCTGTTCTCCGGCTCGGTGCTGGAAAACATCCGCTATCACAAGACATCAGCCAGCCGTGAGGAGGTGGTGCGTGCCGCGAAGGCCGTCGGCGCGCATGATTTCATCGAGAACCTGCCCGACGGCTACGACACCGAGCTCGAGCAGCGCGGCGGCAATCTCTCGCTAGGCCAGCGCCAGCTGATCAGTTTTGCGCGCGCGCTGGTGGCGGATGCGAAGATCCTGGTGCTCGACGAAGCCACGGCCAGCATCGATTCTTACACCGAGATGCTGATCCAGAAGGCGCTGGTCAAACTGCTGGAAGGCCGCACAGGGCTGGTCATCGCCCATCGTCTGGCCACCATCCGCGGCGCCGACCGCATCATCGTGCTGCAAAACGGCGAGATCGTCGAAAGCGGCAACCACGAACAGCTGATGGCCAGAAAAGGCCTCTACGCCCGCCTCTACAACATGAACTACGCTTCGTTCGATGACATTTCTGGGGAAGAAATGGCAATGGACGCGGCGCTTGGCAAAGCGACCTGAGTGCGGCCAGCAAGCGGCGATTGCGCAATACGGGCCGTTGTCCAAAGATCGCTTGTCCCGATTTTGTGAAGGAACGTGTGGGTGCAGTATCCGTTTTCGTTCCGTGCATGTCTCGCATGAACAGGAGGCATCCTCATGAAACGGCAGATGATGCTCACCGGTGCCATTGTCTTGGCGGCCGCGAGCGCGATCTCTATTAGCACTGTCGCCGATGCCGCGGTCGTCAGGCACCATTCTGTCCGCCATGTCGCGGCGCATCGTGGCGGCGAGCATCGGCACGTGGTTCACCGGGAATATCTACGGTCTGACGTGTGGGTTGGCGGCGGTTGGACGGGCGACAACTCGGCGGGCGACAATAGCCGGATGGACAGCTACTACAATGGTTACGGCAGCTACCATGGGTATGTCGGCGACTTTTGCGGAACCGTCGCGTGGACGCTCGGTCTATGCGGTCCCCACGGCCCCTGATTCCTGACTGATATGTGGGGCCAACGAATTGTTTGACCGCCCGGATGCTACGCCATTTCGGGGCGTTTTGACCCCTCGCGAATGGCTTTGTGCACGCCGCGCTGCAGATCCATGAATACAGGGCTTTCCATCACCTCTTCGCGGCGCGGACGCTCGATGTCGACATTGAAGGTCTGCGTGATGCGCCCCGGGCCGATCCCCATGACGACGATCCGGTCCGACAGATAGACGGCCTCCTCCACGTCATGGGTGACAAACAGGACGGTCAACCTGTGTTCCTCCCAGATCTGGGTCAGCAGCTCCTGCATCTGGTGCCGGGTCAAGGCATCGAGCGCGCCGAAGGGCTCGTCCATCAACAGCATCTTGGGCCGATAGGAAAGCGCACGCGCGATGGCAACGCGCTGTTTCATGCCGCCCGAGAGTTCGGCCGGATAGCGGTCGGCACTATCCGACAGCTTGACGAGTTCGAGATGCTCCAGCGCGATCCTGCGGCAGGTCGCGCGGTCGTAACCGGCGGCCTTGAGGGCAAACTCGATGTTCTGCCGCGCTGTCAGCCAGGGAAGCAGCGTGTAGGACTGGAAGACGACGCCACGGTCGAGACCCGGCTGCAGAATCGGGGCGCCATCGATGCTGAGATCGCCGGCGTCGAAATCCTGCAACCCGGCGACGATCGACAGCAGCGTGCTCTTGCCGCAGCCCGATGTGCCGACCAGCGAGACGAACTCGTTGTCGGCAAGATCGAGGTTGATATCGCGCAGCACTTCCTTGCGGCGCTCGCCGGTGCCGAAGCTCTTGTGGAGACCGGCGATCCGCAATTTGGGGGGGCTCATCGGCTGAACCTCATTGCGAGCGGCTCTCTTGCTTGAACAGCACCTTTTCCAACGCCTTCATCACCTGATCGGTGATTAGGCCAAGCACGCCAAGCAGCAGGATGTAGCCGATGATGGTGTTGGTCTGGAAATAGCGCTGCGACACGGTGATGCGATAGCCGAGACCCGATGTCGCCGCGACGAGTTCGGCCAGCACCAGCCAGGTCCATGCCCAGCCCAGGCTGATGCGCAGCGTATCCCAGATGCCCGGCAAGGCACTGGGAACGACGATGCGCGTCAGGATCTTGCGATCCGGCAGGCCGAGCGTGCGCCCAAGGCCGATAAAATCAGCGGGAACCCGTTTCACATTGTCCATGATCATCAGAACCTGCTGGAAGAAGGTGCCGATGAAGATGATCAGGAACTTCTGCGAATCGCCGGTGCCCGCCCACAGGATGGAGAGCGACACGAAGGCGACGACCGGCATGTAGCGGATGAAATCCACCAGCGGCTCGATGGCCGCTTCCCAGGAACGGAAACTACCGATCAGCACACCGATCGGTATCGACAGTGCCGCGGCGATGAGGAAGCCGATGGAAATGCGGTACATTGAGGCTTTGAGGTCCAGCCACAACGTGCCGTCAGCCGCGAGCTTGGCGATCTGCGTCGCGACGCTGCCCGGCGACGGCAGGAAGATGGGCTTCACCAATCCCAGTCCGGTCGCCGCCCACCAGGCAAGGCCAAGCCCGACAAAGACAGCCACCGCGATGGTCAGGAAGCGCGACCTGGCGATGGGCACGCCGATCCCGGAGGATCGGCGGCGGCGCGCCGGTTTCGCGATGGGGCTTGGCGCGGACTGCGCCGGGCCTGTTTCCGCGGGACGCTCCCCGGACATTTGCGTCACCACCGGGATCCGGCCTTGGTCATTCCGCCGCCTTGACGAAGGACGGGTCGATCATCTGCTCCGGCGTCACGTCGGCCTGCAGCAGTTTGGCGTTCTTGGCGGCCGCTTCGACATCCGCGAAGGTCATGGTGGTGAAGTCGCCGGTGAGCGCCGTCTTGTTTTCGGCGAGCGAGTAATAGCGCACGCCGTCAAAGGCGGTGTTGAGGTCCTTGACGTCCGAACCGACCGCCTTGGCGATGATGGCGCGGCCGCCTGATGTGTCGGCATTGTAATCCTTGAGCGCCGCGTCCCAGCTCTTGATCATGGCCAGCACCTGGCCGGGCCGCGACTTGATCACCTCGTCGCGCACCACCAGCACGTCGCTGATCAGGCCGGGATCCTCGCCGGCGGTGAACAGCAGCTTGAGATCCTTGTTCTGCGTCATGGCGACGGTGAGGTACGGTTCGTAGGTCACCGCGACCGGCACCTGACCGGCGATCAAGGCGCTGCCGGCGTCGGATGCCGGCATCGGAACCGGCTTCACGTCGTCAATCGACATGCCGTTCCTGGCGAGTGCGTATTTGAGCAGGATGTCGCTCGTCGTGCCTTCCTCGAAGGCGACCTGCTTGCCCTTGAGGTCCGCGATGGAGGTGACGTCCTTGCCGGCGATGATGGCGTCGGCGGTCATGCTGACGTCGAGCAGCAGCACGATCTTCACCGGCAGGCCGGCCGCGACCATGCCCATCGCCGTGTGGGTGGCGATGTTGGCGGCGTCGAGCTGGCCGCTTGCAAGTGCTGCATTGATGTCCTTGTCCTCGGCGAAATTGACGATCTGGACGTCCGTCAGCCCGTTTGCCTTGAACAGCGCCTTGGCCTCGGCGACATGCCACTGGCCATAGCCAAGCCAGGGCTCGATGCCGATCTTGAACGACCCCGCCTCGGGCGTGGTGGGAATGGCCGCATCGGCCGCGTAGGCTGCCGGGGCGGCGGCGAGCCCGATGGCGGCGGCCATCACGAGCGCGCGAAATTGTCCTGTTAGGTTACGCATCATCTTTGTTCCCCTTGATGATCAGACCGCTTTTTCTAACCCAGGTAGCCGGTCTGGTGAGACTGCGGGTTTCTGCTCTTGCGGCACTGTGCCTCGGCGTCTTACCTGCCACTTCATGGTGAAAGTGCGAGGATATTTCAGCGTCAGCGGGAGCGGATGTCAAGGCTAAAATACATACATGCATATACAAGCTGGGAAGACTCAATTTTCAAGCTTTTTCCGGATCGATGCGGTCGAGGAAATCGGTCACCCGATCGACTCCGGCAACGGGTTCGCTGCCGACCATGACCGCGACTGAAAAGGCAATGAGGGAGGAGACCGGCGTGTGGCTGCGCGCGCCGGCGCGCAGGTTCATGACCAGCGTCGGCGACAGGAACAGCCCTGAGCGCAGCACCGCCCGCCAATCGGCCGGAAGCATGCCGCGTCGTTTCAGTTCCAGCAGCAATGGCCGCCACAGGTCTGTCGCCTTGACCTCCAGCAGATCCTGGCGGATCGGGCTCAGGTCCCAGTCCGTGTCGACATGGAGCAGGTTTCCGTCCAGCCGAGCCTGAGCGCGAAAAGCCTCTGTCGCGGTCGCCGGATCGTAGAGCCAGAACGGGTGGGCGAAGATATTGTGGAACGTCGCCTTCACCTCCGCCAGCAGCGTCGGGATATGCGAGCCGGCAAAGGCGGGATCGAAGAACGACAGCTCCGCCCTTCCCGCCTTCGCCGTGTACCAGACATTGGCGTTGTGGGCGTCGCCATGCGCGACCACGCCGCCGGCGTCGGCAAGCCGCTCCGGCCGCAAGCGCACCGCCGCAGCGTCGAAAAGCTCACTGATGCTGCTGGTGTAGCGCTGGCCGTTGATCACGAATTTCAGCCGGGAAAACCGATCCCAATCCAGTTCCACACCGGGGAAGACAAACGGTTTGCCGACATAGAAATCGGCCAGCCGGCCGCCTGGCGACGAGCGTGTCTCGGCATCAATCAGCCGCTCATGAAAAAGCCTGTGGATCGGCTCGGCCGCTACCTCCTCGACAGTCACCGGATGCAGCGTCTCCAGATAGACCTTGAGCAGCCTGGCCGACAGGTCGCGCTCGGCAAGAACCGCTTTTTGCCGCTTCTCGCCATCATCTTCGGCATCCAGCGCGAACAGCACGTCCGAAAATCTCGGATCCGTGCGGCGGCGATAGACAAGGATCTGCTCGCCCGGCTGGGCGGACATGTGCACCGGCTGATCGACCGGCAGGCCGGCACGCGACAGAATCTCGGCCCTGTAGTACTCGCCCATCATCGCCTCTTCCCGCTCCTCCTGATGGAACTTGAAGAAGTAGGCCTTGCCGTCGTCTTCGAAGAAGCCGTTCAGGGAATTGAGGCTGTACTTATCGAAGTTGATGCGGACGTTGCGGGGGTGCATTTCGAACAGATCGCCCAGCAGCGCCGCCAGCGCGCTCTGTGCCTCGGCAACATCACATTGCGCGAGTGCCCGGATCCGCGCCGTGCGGCTCGGTATCGGCGTCATCTGTCGCTCCTTCCAGCCAGTTCGTTAGCCGAGGGCGAAACCATTCTCATCAGTGCATGTATATACATTGACAACGAAATCGCTCCTGCTTGCATTCGCCATGATTCCGTCAGCTGTTTTTGGAAGGCGAATAGCGGCTGCCGAGCGAGTAGCGGCTGCCGGCATAGGTCAGCTTGCTGATCGTCGCCACCACCGCACCCGTCCACGTCCGGCGGTGCAGGAAAAGGCAGCAGGCGCCCACATCGATGCCCAGATGCCGCGCTGTCTCGGCATCCGCCGGGATCGCCGAGATGATGTGCTCGACCTCGGTCACCGGGGTTTTCTGCATGAGGTAGTCATAGGTCGCCGTCTTCGAAAAATCCTGCTTGTCATAATCGGGGATGAGGCTCGGATTGACGAAGCGCTCTTCCAACTGCACTGGCAAATCGTTCTCGAAATTGACGACGACGGAATGATAGATCGAGACACGCTTTGGAAATTCGAACGACAGCGCCAGTTCCTTTGTCGGCATGATCGTTTCGAGCACGAGGACTTCGGAACGATGCCTGTTGCCGCGCTCGACGATTTCCGCCGCGATGTTGTTGATCTCGATCAGCGTCGATTGCGGCCGCGGCGGTGCAATGAAGGTTCCCACACCTTGCAGCCGGGTCAGAAATCCCGCCGCGGTCAGTTCCCGCAAGGCCCGGTGCACCGTCATCCGCGACACGCCGAGCGAAGCCACCAACTCATTTTCGGATGGCAGCTTGCGATCCTTGTTCCACTGGCCCGTTCCGATGTTCGCCAGGATGTAGTCCTTCACCTTCTCGTAGAGAGGGCTGGCGGTATCGGGCAAAGTGATCATTTCAAAAGTCCTTTCCGGCAATTTATCGGAAATCACGACTGCTCGACAGGTTGCCGCATGCGGATGATTGTTTTCAAGCCGTCGCTTTGCCCCGCCAGCAGCCGCTGATAGGCGGCAGGAATCTCATCGAGGCCGATCTCCTGGTCGATCAGCGCCAGCAGCGGTTCGCTGAGTTCACCCAGCATCCGCACGGCCTCGGGCAGTTCGTCGGCAAAGGCATGGCATCCCAGCAATGCGATTTCGCGTTCGACCAATGTGTTGGGATCGATGTCGAGACGGTCATGAAAGATGCCGACCATGGCGACCGTGCCGCCGGGATCGAGAACACCGAGCAACTGATTGAGCGCCGCGATGCTGCCGGTCGCTTCGACGGCCGCGAGCAACGGGGCATTGGCGGTTGCGGCGGCAATGGCGTCCCGGTTCAGATCGACGATCGTTGCCCCCGTCACCCGCGCCACGCGGGCGCTGCGAGCCTGGTTGCGGTCGACGCCGAGCACGGTGCCGGCGAAGGTTCGCGACAGCAGAAGCGCAGCGAGACCGCCGATCGGTCCACAGCCGACGACAAGCACGGCGCCTGCCGTTTTCGGCAGCCGCCGCACCGCATGCAGCGCCACCGCCAGCGGCTCGGCCATCGCCGCGACCCGCTCGTCAAGCGCGGCATCGATGACATGCAAAAGCCGTGCGGGCAGCACCGCCTGCTCGGCAAATCCGCCGTCGCAGATCTCACCCACGAAGCCCAGCGACGCGCAGAGATGCCGCCTGCCGGCACGACATTGCGCGCAGTCTCCGCACCAAAAACGGGAATCGGCAATCACCCTGTCGCCAACGGCGACGGTGTCGACGCCCTCACCGAGGGCGGTCACCGTGCCGGTCAGTTCATGGCCGGCCGTCGAAGGCGACCGGCTTATCCATTGGCCCGTGCGGAAATTGTGCAGATCCGAGCCACAGATGCCGGCGGCATCGACCCTCAGCTTCACCCAGCCCGCATCCGGCGTGCCCGGCGTGGCGATGTCCTCGACGCGCAGGTCGCCGGGTCCGTAGAGTCGCGCGGCCTTCATCGCGATCGTTTCCGCTCAGCCGGCGAGATAGCGGTCGCGGATTTCCGAGACCGCATTCTCATGCGAGCTGAACCCTTCGTAGCGGGCGAGCCTGCGGGCATGGAGAGCGAGTTCCGGATAGGCTACCGAGGTGACGTAGCCGACCGACGAGCGCTTGACGAAATCCGTTACCGAAAGCGGCCCATAAGTTCGCGCCCAGCGGCTGGTCGGCAGCACGGCATTGGGTCCGAGGACGAAGTTGGCAAGGGTCACCGGCGTATGCGGGCCCATGAGGATTTCGGCTGCCTCGGTGATGCGCCCGAGATGCGCGAACGGCTCCGTCGACAGGATCTCGAGATGTTCGGGCGCATAGTCATTGATGAAGCGGTAGCTGTCCTCCAGCGACGCCGTCAGCACGATGCCGCCGCGCTTACCGGTCAGCACCGCGCGCGAAAACTCGACACGCTGTTCGGTCATCCGCGACCAATGCTCAGGAAGTGCAGCGAGTGCCGCTTCGGCGACCTTGCGGCTGTGCGTCACCAGATAGGCCGAGGAATCCGGCCCGTGCTCGGCTTCGATGAGAAGATCAAGCGCGGCAAGGCCTCCGTCGACGCTGTCATCGGCAAAGATGATCGCCTCGGACGGGCCGGCCGGTAGGCCGGTGTTGATGACCGACGACAACACGCTCTTGGCCGCCACCACCCACGGGCTGCCGGGGCCGACGATCTTGAGCGCGGGCTTCACTGTCTGCGTGCCGTAGGCGACGGCGGCGACCGCTTGCGCGCCGCCGCATTTGTAGACGGTCCCGACGCCGGCGAGGCGCGCGGCGACCAGCGTTGCCGCATCCACCGAACCATCCGATGTCGGCGGCGTCACGATCGCGATCTGCGGCACACCGGCAATCACCGCCGGAACCGACGTCATCATCGTCACCGACGGAAAGGCGCCCTTGCCGCGGGGAACATAAAGCGCGACGGAAGCGATCGGCGTGTATCTGTCGCCGGCATAGGCGCCCGGCCGAACTTCCTTGAGCCACATTGTTTCCGGCTTCTGCTCCTCGTGGAAATGCCGGATGTTGTCGATGCCGAACTGGATGCTCTCCACGACATCCTTTTCGACCTTGTCGAACGCCGCGTCGAACTCCCTCTCCGACACCTGCAGTTCGCCCTCAGTGACATTGGCCTTGTCGAGTTCCCTCGCAAACCGGATCAAGGCGGCGTCGCCCTCGTCCTTGACGGCCTGGATGATCGGCCGGACCTTCTCGACGAAGACCGTCAGATCGGCCTCGGCGCGCTTCAGCAGACTGGCGCGCTGGTCGGCATCGATGGATGACAAATCGTGGAAGCTGATGTCGGACATGGCTGCTCGTTCTCCTGGAACTCTTGGAACGCAATCACGGTTGGCGTTGGTCGGCCATAGTTCTGCAGGCCGACAGGTCGACCCGGAACAAGGATCGAAGCCATCGAGAGGCTTCGCCCGGGCAAAAGTATATACATGTATGTATGATGGTCGCCAGCAGTTTTTCCATCATCCTTGCCGAGACGAATCGCTGCATCAGATCGAGGCGAGAAAGCCGCCATCGACCGGGATGGACTGGCCGGTGATGTAGGCCGCGGCGTCCGAAGCGAGGAAGACGGCGATGCCATGCAGATCGCGGAGATCGCCGAAACGGCGCTGCGGGATCTTGGCCAGCATGGAGTGCTGCCATGCCTCGTTGCTGTAGAAAACGTCAGTCATCGCCGTCCTGAAATAGCCCGGCGCGATGGCGTTGACCCGGATGCCAAACTCCGCCCACTCTGCCGCCAGCGCCCGCGTCATGCCGAGCAGACCCGACTTCGACGAGCCATACGGCACCGCAGTGGGAATTCCGACCTCGGATGTCAGCGAGCACAGATTGATGATGGCGCCGGAACGCCCTGCGTCCCGCATCTGCCGCGCGGCGGCCTGGGCACAGAAGAACGCTCCCTTCAGATTCGTGTCGACGATCCTGTCCCACAGCGCCTCGTCGACATCGAGCGACGGCCGCACCTCTTCCGTCCCGGCATTGTTGACGAGAATGTCGAGACCGCCAAGCAGGCTGGCGGCCTCGGCGGTTGCTGCCCGGCAGCGGCCGACATCGGTGACGTCGAGTGCAATCGCGTGCGCCACCCCGCCGGCCGCGCGGATGGCTGCCGTCGTCTCCTCGAGCGAAGCCAGGCTGCGCGCCGTGACCGCGACGTCGGCGCCGGCCGCGCTGAGCGCTTCGGCGATGCTGCGCCCGATGCCGCGGCTTGCGCCGGTGACAAGCGCCTTCCTGCCGGAGAGATCGAAGAGAGAAGCGTTGCGCATGTGATCCTCCTGGTCGGTGGCCGGCTTCGAACGCTATTATACGGTCTTACATATACAAGCATATACAAAGCGCTTCAGCTGCGCTCCTGATGACATCATTCGCCGCATGAGCACCCTTGTCGTCAATGTCGATGGCACATTTTATTTGGCTTCGAGCCGGCCGCAGGCCTTAACTTTCGCGGCGTGGGTTTTTACATCCAAGGGGTCTGCAAACCATCGACGCTTGAGGAGGCTCCCTTGCAGCAGCCAGATGACATCGCCGCCCGCCGATTGGGCATTCTCATCGAGCAATATGTGGAAGCGCGCAAAAAGCGCTACGATTATGTGTCGACCGAACAGGCCTATCGGGCCATCCGGCACGTCCTCAAACCCGCCATTCCCGATCGCGAACTCGACGACATGGTCGCCTCGCTTGCCGTCAAGAATGGTTTGGCGGTCGTTTTCGACCGCCAAACCAAAGCGTCGGCCGATGATGTTCCTCCGGGGATAAGGTCTTAGATCAACGCACGCCGGCTGGCGCCGGGCTTCGCCACATCGATACGGGGTCAAACACATCGTTCGGCCCCGTATCGATGTATCGCCAAAGGAATCTGCGATCCACCTGCCCCTCGGCGATCATCCGTTCGCTCGAGCAGGAAGGCTTGGTCTCACAGGGCGAGGCGCAGCGCGGCCGCGTCAGGCCGCCGACCAATAAGCGCCGGCATCCGCGCCCGGTTTGTCGAATACAGGACGGTTGTCCTGTTCTGCCATGCAGCGCAGAAAATCGCCAAGGATGCCGCGACCTTGGAATGCAGCGGAGCAGAATTCTGCACCGCTGCAGCGCTCTGAAGTCGCGCCATGCATCCTCTGGTCTGCGCCGCGTTGCTACGCTCCTTGCTTCGCCCGTGGATGACGAAGCAATGGGCTCTACTCGTCTTCCGAACCGCCGGCAGTCGGCTTGCCTTCTATCGCCCGCCGCAAAGCATCGTTGATGCGGTCCTGCCAGCCCGGTCCATCCTCCTGGAAATGATCCAGAACGGCGCGGTCGATCCGGATCGAAACAAGCTCCCTGACGCCTGGAGTGGCCGAGGGCTCACGGACCGGAGCAGCCGGCTTCTTCACTGGCTTGAAAGCCGCTTCTGCGGCCGTCATCGGATTTGTCGGTCGGCGCGGGGGATTTGCCATTGGATGACCCTGACTGAAGACGATTCGTGCTCGACGCTGCACGCTTGCGCCACCATAGCCCAACCAGCGCCGTCGCGCAGGCCCCTTTGGTCAGGAACAATCACTCGGCTGCTTGAAGACTTTGTGCGTCGACGATGACCCTGATCTCGGCACGGCAGGAGCCGCAATTCGTCCCGGCATGCAGGGCCACGCCGATTGCCGCGACGCTACCGCAACCTTGGCGCACCGCTTCCGCGATCTGGTTGGCACCGACGCTGAAGCAGGAGCAGACGATGGCGCCGCGGTCGGCGTCGATTCCGCCAGGCCGCCCGGCGACGATCGACAGCCTGCCGCGGCGGTCGACATAATCGGCACTCAACTGTTCCGCCGCCCAGCCGCGCGACACGGCAACGGGTCCGGACGCGACGAACAAGGCGCCTGACAGTTGGTCGCCGTCGAAGGCGGCGATGCGATGCTGGCCGGCGTCGCGGTCATGATAGGCGAGGATTTCGGCGCCCGGTGACGTGCCGAACAAGGACCCTGCGAAGCCGGCCCAGTCGATATCGTCATCGCCAAAGGCAAGCTCGACCCGCCAGCCGCCCTTGCATTTGGCCACCGCCCAGTAAGCTGCTGCTACATGCGCCGGCCTCTCGCGCATCACGGCGAAGCCGAAGGTTTTCGCGGCGAATTTCTCGATGCGGGCAGCGACATGTTTCAGCGCCGGCTGGCCGGAAACCGGATCGGTCAGCGGCGCGGTCAGCGTGTCGAGCCGGCCCTTCGCCGCAAACTGATCGGTCCAGTGCATCGGTGCAAACAGGCTGCCCTGGCGCTGGCGCACCGTCACCAGCGCGCGCACCAGCACGTCGCCACGCGGGGTGGAAACGCGCACGATGTCGGCGTCGCCGATGCCGAAGCGCTGCGCATCCGCCGGGTGGATTTCGACAAAGGGCTCGGCGATGTGCTGCGACAGCCGCGGGCTTTTCCCCGTCCGTGTCATGGTGTGCCAATGGTCGCGAATACGGCCGGTGTTGAGGATCAGCGGATAGTCGGGGCTGGTACGGATTTCCGTGGTGGGGCGGATGGCGATGAAGCGGGCCTTGCGGTCGGGTGTGTAGAAATTGCCGTTGGCGAAGAAGCGGGTGTTGGAAGGGCCAGGTGCGGCGTGAGCGCTCTCCTCTGGCTGACGTCCAGCTTGAACACCCCCCTCTGGCCTGCCGGCCATCTCCCCCGCAAGGGGGGAGATTAGCGGTTCAGGCGTTGCCGCCATTCCTGCAACGTTGGCGATTGGCGAAGGCAGGGATGCCGTCTGATCTCCCTCCTTGCGGGGGAGATGGCCGGCAGGCCAGAGGGGGGTGCCTTGGCTCGGCGCCGGCCACTGGAAAGGCTCCAACGCGTCGTAGTCTTCTCCATCAACCCCGGCATAAACCCCAATATCGAAATCCCGCGCACCATCATTTTCAAAACCCGACAGCGCGGAATGCTCGGCAAACACCTCAGCCGGCGTGGCATGGGAAAACGCCTCGCCAAAGCCCATCCGCTTGCCCACCTCGGCAACAATCCGCCAGTCCGGCAGCACTTCTCCGGGCAGGTCCAAAAAGGCGCGCTGGCGTGAGATGCGGCGCTCGGAATTGGTGACGGTGCCGTCTTTTTCGCCCCAGGCGGCGGCGGGCAGCCGGACATGGGCGTGGCGCACCGTATCGGTCTGGGCCAGCACGTCCGACACCACGACAAAGGGACAAGCTTTGATCGCCGCCTCTACGGCATCGGCATCCGGCATCGAATCGACCGGGTTGGTGGCCATGATCCACAGCGCCTTGATGCGCCCGTCCGCCACCGCCTGGAACATCTCGACCGCCTTCAGGCCGGGCTTTCGGGCAATGGTCGGTGCATTCCAGAATCGTTGCACGCGATCGCGATGTTCCGGGTTTTCGACTTCCATGTGCGCGGCCAGCATGTTGGCCATGCCGCCGACCTCGCGACCGCCCATGGCGTTGGGCTGGCCGGTCACCGAGAATGGCCCGGTGCCGGGTTTGCCGATGCGGCCGGTGGCGAGATGGCAGTTGATGATGGCGTTGACCTTGTCGGTGCCCGAGGACGACTGGTTCACCCCCTGGCTATAGACGGTCACCGTTTTCGCGGTCGCCGCGAACAGGCTGTAGAAGCGGCCAAGCTCGTCCTCGCTCAGTCCCGTGGCGGCGGCAACGCCGGCCAGGTCGAGCGCCGACGCCGCGAAAAGCGCTTGCCCGAAGCCGGTCGTATGCGTCGTGATATAGGCGCGGTCGAGCGCATTGTGCTGGCCGAGATAGGCGAGCAGCCCGGTGAACAGGGCGACGTCGCCATCCGGTGCGATCGCCAGGTGCATGTCGGCGATGTCTGCGGTCATCGTGCGACGCGGATCGACCAGCACGATCTTCATCTCCGGCCGCTTTTCCCGGGCCGCCGCGATGCGCTGGTAGAGCACGGGATGGCACCAGGCGAGGTTGGAGCCGACCAGCACGATGAGGTCGGCAAGCTCCAGATCCTCATAGGTTCCCGGCACCGTATCGGCGCCGAAGGCACGGCGATGGCCGGCGACCGAGGAGGCCATGCACAGGCGCGAATTGGTGTCGATATTGGCCGAGCCGATAAAACCTTTCATCAGCTTGTTGGCGACGTAATAGTCCTCAGTTAGAAGCTGGCCGGAGACATAGAAGGCAACCGAATCCGGGCCGTGCTCGGCGATGGTTTGCGAGAAGGTCGAGGCGACCAGGTCGAGCGCCTCGTCCCAGCCGGCGCGGCGGCCGTGGATCTCCGGATGAAGCAGCCTGCCGTCAAGGTCGACGGTCTCGGCCAGCGCCGAACCCTTGGAGCACAGCCGGCCGAAATTGGCCGGATGGTTGGGGTGGGGGGGGGGGGGGGGGGGCGGGGGCCCCGCGCCCCGCGCCGCCGCCCCCCCCCCCCCCCCCCCCCCCCCCGCCGGGGGGGGGGGGCGG
>NZ_JAMYSA010000077.1:0-31919 GCF_040321735.1 Mesorhizobium sp. M0293 | reverse complement strand
CGGCAGCGCCATCGGCACCATGATCTTCCAGACAATGGAAAGTTCCGACAGCCCGTCGAGACGGGCGGCGTGAATGACGTCGTCGCGGATGGTCTTGAAGAGCTGCCGGAACAGGAAAATGCCGAAGGGCGAGACGACAACCCTGGCTCGGATAAACCGTTCGATGGCGGGACAACGTCGTACCGCTTCTTTGCACCCGCTCTACGTTGGGGGTGAGTTCGGGACTGATCAGATCGGGGCGTAGCCCGTCAAAGCTCACAACAAGAATTTTCATGGGGACCGACCCTGCAGACACAACTTCATTCTTCGTTGCAGCGCGGCGTATCGGTCTGACGTAACAAATCTGTGACATATATTTAATAATACGATCCAGCACCGCCACTATTCGATGGATCGGCTTACAACATGGAGTGACTAAAAATGGGATCAGAGGTCGGCGATGTGCCCCTGAACGCAATCAGGGCGTTCGCTATGATCGCGAGAGAAAGGAGCGTCACCAAGGCAGCCGAGGCGCTCGGCACCACACAGAGTTCGGTCAGCAGGTATCTCGCGGTCCTCGAAGATTATCTCGGCGCCGGGTTGATCAAACGACAGGGCAGATACACCGAGCTGACCGATTTCGGACGGCTCTTCGCCAGTTCAGTAGCCGAACCTCTCGATCATATCTCATTCACGGCGCGAAGAATGCGCCGACGAGAGCGCCGCGAGATCAATCGGATCGTCGTCAATTCGTCCCTGCCAACTTTCGCCTATACGTTCCTGATCCCGAATCTCCAGGAATTCTCCACCGAGATGGGTGGTGCTGTCGTCGACGTAATGAGTTCCCTGTCGCTGCCATCTTCGACAGATGGTTTTGACGTCCTGATTACGCGTGACCTCGCTCTCGTCGAACCATCGGACCACTGGGAAGTTTATCGTGAACATCTTGTCTGCGTCGGCGCTCCCGGTCACATAGCTGGAAAAGGCATGGCAATCGCCAGGTCCTTGCCGATCCTCACGATTACCTCTCGCCCCGACATCCTGCCTGCCTGGCTGAAGGCCCATGATTTGACTTCTGACGACATCAAGCCGGGGGCGCGATACGATCACCACTATATGGCGCTGCCCGCCGTCATCACTGGCAAGTGCCTGCTTGTCGCGCCTGAGATCGTGGTAGGCGACCTGGTGCGTAACGGTTTGCTCAAGGTCGTTCCAAATTCGTGCACACCAAGTGGAATGCAGTATCGAGCATATGCTGTGGACCGCAGCAATAACCCGGAACTTGCGCGTGCTTTCTGTCGTTGGCTGGTGCGCCTTTGCCGCAAGGAGGCTTTGATCGCGGAATCCAGCCGGATCGAATAATGCGACTGTTGCATCGATAGATTCGATATATGGATTTGCCCAATCCGCATTTTCGCAGGTCTCATGGACATATTGCCCATGTGTCGTGCCATGGTCCTGTGGCGCCTGTCAGGATCACGTCCGCCATGTACGGCCCCACTCCTGGAGTTGTCCATGTCACTCGTTTCAAGCCGCCTCAAATCCATTCGTCCATCCGAAACAAAGGCGATGACGGCTCGAGCGGCCGCGCTCAAGGCGCAAGGCCATCAGGTCATTACCCTCAGTCAGGGCGAGCCAGACTTCGACACCCCCCTCAATATCGTTGAAGCCGGTATCCAGGCAATCCGTCATGGTCGAACCCGATACACGGCGGTGGCCGGAGTGGCACCGCTAAGAGAAGCAATTCGAGACAAACTGGCGCGGGAAAATGGCCTCAACTATTCGATCGACCAGATCACGGTCGGCTGCGGGGCCAAACAGGTCGTCTTCAACGCGCTCTTTGCCAGTCTGGAGCCCGGCGAGGAGGTCATCATCCCCGCTCCCTGCTGGGTCTCTTACCCCGATATGGTGCGCCTCGCCGGTGGTGACCCCATGATCGTCAACTGCCCGGAAGCACACGGCTTCAAGCTGACGCCGGAGGGGCTTGAGAAGGCGATCACCTCCCGCACCAAATGGCTGATGCTGAATTCGCCCAGCAATCCCACGGGCGCCGTCTACAGCGAAACCGAGCTTGCCGCACTGGCCGACGTTCTGAGGCGGCATCCACACGTCTACATCCTGTCAGACGATATCTACGAGAAATTAGTCTACGGAGCAGCGCGGTTCGCGACAATGGCGAGCGCTGCCCCCGACCTTTTCAACCGCACGGTCACGATCAATGGTGTATCGAAAACCAATGCGATGACGGGTTGGCGCGTTGGCTATGGCGCCGGGCCCATCGAGCTTATCAAGGCGATCAATGTCATTCAGGGGCAGACCACGTCGCACACCAGCTCGATCTCCCAATATGCGGCTATCGAAGCGATTGCCGGTGACCAAGGATACGTTCCCGAGTTCAAGGCTGAGTTCGAGAAGCGCCGCAACCTGGTCGTTGAAAGGCTCAATGCCGCGCCGGGATTGAGCTGCACCGTCCCTGACGGAGCCTTCTACGTATTCGCCAACTGCGCCGATGTCCTCGGCCAGAAGACGGAAGCGGACAGAGTGATCGCGACCGATACCGACTTCGCCATGTATCTGCTCGAAGAAGCGGGTGTCGCGGTCGTTCCGGGCTCAGGCTTCCTAGCCTCCCCGTACATCCGCATTTCCTACGCCTCCTCGATCAACGACCTTACCACAGCGTGCGACCGCATCACCGCGGCTTGCACCAAACTTTCTCAGGACAAAGCAGCATGAGCCAGGGCACGCTTCTCAAGAACATCATTTCGAAGAACGGCCTCGCTCATGTGATGGCCGCACATAGTCCGTTGTCGGCCCGTCTTGTCGAGGAAGCCGGGTTCGACGGCATTTGGGCGTCCGGCTTTGAGCTGTCGGCTTTGTATGGCCTTCCCGATGTCAGCCTCGTCTCGATGAGAGAGCACCTCGAGATGGTGCGCGCAATGGCGGAGCAGTCGTCGCTGCCGATCATCGCCGATGTCGATACAGGGTTCGGAAATGCGATCAACGTGATTCACGCGGTGAAGCAATACGAACATGCAGGCGCAGCAGCAGTTGTTATCGAGGACAAGACCTTTCCCAAAGTGACCAGCCTGTTGGCTGATGGTCGGCAGGAACTGCTTCGGGTCGAGGAATTCCAGGGCAAGCTCCGCGCAGCGATCGCGACACGCTCCGATCCGAACTTCCTGATCATTGCTCGAACAGAGGCTTTGATCGCCGGTCTCGGCGAGAAAGAGGCCCTCGATCGAGCCGCCGCGTATGAAGCTGCTGGCGCCGACCTCATCGTCGTCCACTCCAAGCAGAAGACGCCGGATGAGGTGGAGAGCTTTGTCCGAGCCTGGAATGGCAAAGACGGCATTGTAGTCATTCCGACCGCCTATCCCCAGATGAACGAGGCCCGGATCAAGGATTTGGGAAAAATCTCGGTCGTCATCTATGGTAACCATGCGGTCCGCGCTTCGGTGACGGCTATGAAGGATGTATTCGCGCGGATCCTTAAGGATCGCGGCATTCACAATGTCGACAAGGACATCGTTTCAGTCGAGGAAATTTTCCGTCTCCAGAAGATGGACCAGGTGAAGGCCAACGAAAAGGAGTTCCTTGCGTGAAGGAAGCCTGCTGGCCCGATCATCACACCGTTCCATGGTCCGTACGTCGGGAATGGGCCGCTCCGCTTATATGCATAGAACTGATGGGACTGGCCCACCCCGATGACAGGGCTGCCGAACTCTGAACCCACATATGCGATCTACCTCACGCCTCCGCTCGGGGCGAAAGCCCGGCTCGCATTGTGCACAGCCGAGCCTGATGCCGCATCCCCCGTTTCTGGACAGCACAGCCGTTACCGAGCTGGCAAGTTCTGACTGCCTTCGACGGTGGAACTCATGCCGTTATCCAGCCGATATGCCGCGCATGCCGGCTTCGTCACCCGCCCCACAATTCCTCATGCTCTCCTTTCAGCTGACGGTGGATCGATGACGCTTTTAATACACCATAGCCAACGGACGGTTGTTGCCGAAGACAGCCGTTTCGCTCACGTCAGGCTGCTGTGGGGTTCCCGTGACAGCTCCGCAGCGGAAATAGTGCTCTGCATGCTGGTAGTAATTCTCTGCCTCGACGCGGTTGCCGAGCAAAGTCTGGGCATATGCAAGTTCCAGATAGCGCTCATAGTTTTTTTGCGAACCGTGAGCGTTGCCTGTCTTCAGGCGGGCAGGCCCCAATGTTGAGGCCCTCGTGCGGATACTGGAAGATATCACCTGTCTTGGTTGATTTCTTTTCATGTTGTTTTCAAGCCATCACGGCTTGCTCCTTAATTGGAATTGTTTGGTTTGGCGCATGGTCGAAGTTCGGGATTCACGCGCCGCATGAATCATGCTGCCGGTCAACTGCACAGGCTGCACCATTCAGCCGAAATAGCTTTGCGGCCTGTTGATCCGCACAGCGTAATTCTGGAATCATTTGGTTTAAGCAGACCCCGGCTGCACCTGGGGTGGCAAATGGTCGACTTCAGGTGAAAAAAGACCGGGCGCTCGATCACATATGAGAGCGAGCCGAGCCTGTTCAGCAAGAAATATATATGAACGCAATATGGCGATTTCAAGTTGTGCTTTACCGCTCGGAGGCATGACCCATCAATGATTGGTTCTGCCGGAAGTTGACTATCTCAGTCTTCGAACAGCGTGAGATGCCGGTTACTGGAGCGATCGCGCTATGGCGGCCGGCTTGCGCTGCCATGGGCTTATCGCAATGCAGTATGCAAGGTCGTCCAGATTCCGCCGCCTGGCTCAGATGACCGTTGTTGGCTTGAACGGTTCCCGGTATTGCACCTCCTCAAAGCTGGATAGAGCCGATTGAATCGAGTCATACCACTTTGGAATTTGCGAGATTTGCGTACTCGAGCGCAGGCAGTTTTGGCGCGCGGTTCTGGCCATCTCCTCGAAATCACTATAACTGGTTGCAAGGTGATGCATCATTTCTGCAGCTTTGTCCTCGATGTCCGGCTCGTCGAGGACAACGCCATTCAGTCCATTTACGACCTGCCTTTTCAGACCAAAAGCGGACGACACCACGACGGGTTTGCCTCGGAACAGAGCCTCTGTTGCTGTCAGGCCGAAGCCCTCTTCGCGAGAGAGCGCAAATACTCCATGGGCGTTCTGTTGCAGCCGGCCGACAATTTCGGCATTTGCGTCGTGGTCCTTCATCGAGATACAGGCCAGATACACGCGCCGCCGCACTTCCTTGTGCAATTGAGAGCATAATACGACGCATTTGTCGAAATACTCGCGTCCTTCAGGATCGTCGGCAACATCCAAAGGATCCGGTCCCGCGACCACCAAGCGTATATCGTATGTCTCGTCGAGCGCCATTTTCACAAAGCGATCAAAAGCGGCGATGATCCGGTCAATACCTTTCAGTCCATCCCACCTGGATACATGCAGGAAATACCGCGAGCCGAGAATGTCCTGAAGGGATGGGGTGGGCTCGAATTCTTGGCTATTGAACGAAAACGAATTCTCCAGCGTCTGGCGTGCTGGCCCTTCATAGTTACGGTTCTTGCTTGAGAATGGGCTGATCGATGGCTGGATGATATCTATGGGGAGACCGGTATCAAAGGCATATTCCTTTGCGCTCAGGACAATGCGCTGGAATTTACGGAGGTATTCCCCCAGAAACCTCCAGATTTCGTCGACTGTCGGGGTGCGTTTTGGATAGCCGATGTGGCATCGCCAGATAGCCGGGTGCGGGTGAGATTCCAGGAACTTCGCGGCTGCACCAAGTGGCTGCGGATCATGAATAACCAGAAAGCCATCAGGTCTGATGATCCTTTCCAGCTGCGCGGCGCCTTGCTTCGATGCCTCAAGATAATGGGGCAGCAGATCATTCAAGCCTGCCACGGTGGCGTCGTGAAGAGAATTGTGAAGTCCTTTGGTGAACTGAAAAAATTGCTCTTCCTTCGGTTTAAAGATGAGCCAACGCACATCAAACCCAAGTTCCCGAAGGAGGCATATGTGGTGTGGAAGCATTTCGGCCACCCCACCGCCGAACGCGGTGGAACTTATGTGCCAAATACAACGGCGGCCAATCTTTTCACGAATTGCGCTAGACGAACGAAATAGTTCATCGAGGAGTTCGTCATAGTCGTTTCGCTCCGCTTCGTAATGCTCAAGGACCGAGGCTTCTACCAGCACCTCATCAAACAGCGGTGTGCGGGGTTTCGTTGATACTTTCATTTCGTGGCCGTCTTTAAGTCTGGGAAGCAGGTTCAGCGCGGCCGGTTAGAAAGGGAGCCTCGCAAAAGTTCTCTATCCAGCCGCTGCTGTCAGGGTGACCCCTGGCATTGGGGCCGACACCTACGCAGTCGCAGCCTGCAGCGATCGCCGCTTCAATTCCGGTGCTGGAATCCTCGAAAACCAAGCATCTTTTGGGAGTGATGCGCAGCATTCGCAAGAGCGTTTGATAGGGTTGCGGATGCGGCTTTCCTTGACTGACGTCCTCGGCTGCAATCATGATCCTCGGGCAGGAGAGTCCAGCCGCCTTGAGGCGCGCAAGGGCCGAAACCCTTGCCGAAGAGGTGACAATAGATCTCCGTTCGGCGGGGATCGAGCTATAGAACTCTGCGGCGCAATGGATCGGTTCCAACAGTCCCATCGCTTGGACCTCATAATCCGCAATGCGAGCTGCTTCGCGTTCTGGCGAGAGACCGGGCGCGACCGCCGCCACCAAGTCGACGTCCCGGCGGGCGGCCGACATCCGCATTGCGTAATCCGGAGAGATCCGTTCCTCCCGTGCCCATCGACGGAGTGCGCTTTCGACCACAGCCTCCGAATCCACAAGGGTTCCGTCCAGATCGAAGGCCACGTGATCATAATCCTCGAGCTGAACATTGACGGTTGCGGTTTTCGTTTGATCTTTCACGGCTTTCCTCCCCGTATCAGGCCCAATGATGCTTGTTGGAAAGACATGCTCTCGCTGTGGTGTGGAACGCCTCCGCGCAGTATTCGACCATGGATGCGTCAGTGACCTGTGCAGTCATGTCCTCGTCCTTGCGGTAGTCTGCGAGTGCTCGCTCCAGTGCCGGCTGCAAAGCTGCGAAAAATGCACCGTCCATGGACGCATTGCTCATGTATGTCCCTGGGTAGCCCGTGTAGATACCGTGCTGCAGACACCTCTGCGCGAAGACCCTTCCATGCTTTTGCGAGGGCAGAACGATTCTGAACATGGTATCGCTTCCGAGTACGCGCGCCGGTATTTCGCTACGCTCGAACGAGGTCTGGAACTGCCTCTTGAGCGCTAAGCCGCTCTCGGCGATGCGAGCAGCAATTTCTGCTTCTTCAAAGATTTCCTGTGTCAGGTTGCCGGCCACAAAGGCCCGGTTCTCGCGCAGATAGGTATTGCCCAGATAGGCCCTGTCGGCTCCCACCATGGCATCGGCGGTGCCGACGACCGCGGAAAGGCCAATGCCTTGTGCGATCCCCTTGGCCAATGTGATGAGGTCGGCTCTCACACCGTGTTTTCGGCAGTAGCCACCCTTGGCGTAACGAAGTCCGCATAGAACCTCATCAACGATGAGCAACACTCCATGCAGGCTTGCCATCCTGGAGATTTCCTGGAGCAATTCCGGAGGAAAGATCGACGGCTCAGGCGTGACGAAAATTCCCGCGACTCTCCCCTCGTTCCCGACCATCTGCTGCTCCAGGATATCGAGGTCATATTGGAAATCCTGGATGTGTTGATCCTTGGCCGGCGGATTGTCCGACCAGGGGAGCTGTTGAAAGATGTCGTGCCATCCGTGGAAGCCAGCCGTCAGCATGACCGGCCGGCCAGTTCGGTGCCGGGCGATCCGAACCGCCGCTTCCGTTGCACAAGATCCGGTCCTCAGAAAGAACACTCTGGGATTGCTTGGGAACATCTCCGCGATTTTCCCGGCGAGTATCTGGCGTTGCTCACCCACCGGCGATGGCAGAATATCAGTTTCCTGCTCCATCGCCTGCGCAAGCCTGGCCTTGAACACTGGGTCATTGCTGCCCAAGGGCGAAGCCCCGCTGCAGGACGTCATATCCAGATAGATCTTGCCGTTGATATCCTCCGCCATCGCGCCATTGGCGGAGCGGAATATGATGGATGATGGGGTGTCACGCTCCCATTCGGCCAAATGTCCGGCAGCTCCAGGATCGAGCATCTCGGTTACCCTTTACTTGAGTGACATGGCCATTCGCCTGGCGTTGGCCATGATTGTGTGTGTCGGATTGCTGTTCCCCGCGAAGTTCATAACGGAGCCATCCATGACATGGATGTTGGTGAACCCATGGACCCTGCCGCAGCTGTCGACGACCGAGGTCCTCGGATCACATCCGGCGCGCATCGTGCCGTGCAGGTGGCAGCCGCCTTTTCCATGGAAAGATGGCTCTCGCTCGATGCGGAATGCGCCAAGGTGGCGCAGAATGTCATCCGCGCGGTCGGCGAGAAAATTCATTCGCGCACGGTCATTTTCCGAGTTTCGGTATTCGAAACGGATGTAACGGATACCGTACTGGTCAACAGCCTCGTCAAGCACGATGCGATTGTGCGACCATGGCTCTTCTCCAGCTATGTAGTGCAGGCGCACAAGGCCGACGTTCTCATCCGGCGAGGGGAAATTCGCTTCATAAATGAGGCCGCCAAATCTGCATGGCACGTCGTTATGTTCGTAGAACTCATCGGTATAAACGGTCGCATGCGGTCCCCAGTGCGGAGCACATGCACCGGAGCCGCGATTGGCCGGCTCCATGTAGCCGACGGAGTAGCCGCTAATCTTGAATGAGAGGCCTCGCCCAACGAGGCCGGATTCGTTTCCTATTCCCTTAAGTGCATGCCCACTCTTTGACCGAAGCATCAATGCCGCTGATTGTATCGCGTTTGCGCACACGATGACCCTTTCAACTGGGACCCGGATCAGTTCCGACGAGAGCGGCACATAGCACTCAAGGGCTTCAGCCCGACCGTCGTTCCGCATTTCGATCCGGTTGACGAAACAGCCGTATAGAACCGAGATCGTTCCTGGCAGGGCGGAGTCATCCAAAATGTTTCTTGCAAGCACTGATGCTCTCGCATCCGTAGGGCACACCAGTTCATCGCAAGCCGAACACTTGATGCATCCCTTGTTGGTCCCTGGCGGCCTGATTGCCAAGGGGATGCTCTTTGATCTTATGCTGAGTTCCTGCATTGCATTGGTTAACATCAACCCACGCGCACTGGCTGGATACGATGGAAGCCCATTCGCGCCACTGATCTCCAGGAGATGCTCGATCTCCGAATAGTAGGGTTCAAGATCCTGGAGGGTAATGGGCCAATCAATCGCCATGTCAGTCGTAAGATATTGGGAGGCCGACAGATCTGCTTGTCGGTATCTGAACGTTATCGCGTTGTAGAACCACATCCCGCCGCCGACGCAGCACGCTGTCCAAGGATTACCATCGATGGGGCCGTTGGAAGTGAGTGCCTTGCTGTACGCCGCTTGATGAGGCCCGAGCATGGCGCCAGGCGAAACCAGGCCTCCATATTCCAGGACGGCCACATGGCAGCCCTTTTCCGCAAGTGTTCGGGCGACGATCGATCCAGATGGCCCAGAGCCAACGATAACCGCATCGAAGTTTGTGTAATTACACGAGTCCGCTGCAATGTGTCTGATGTCCGTCACGGGCAATAGTCTCCTGTGGGGTGGGCGGTAGCGGGCCAGCGAGCGGTGCTCGCGATGGAGGCGAGGAGATGCTTTATACTGGCCATGTGGTGGGGGGACCGCGACGCTTGCCGGGCCGGTCGCAGGGTGACGGTAGTTGACGAAGAGGCCGTCGTAGTTACGCATGATCCAGAGGTACACGTCGTCCGGGTCGGTGCTGCGGCCGCGGAGGATGACAATCCGCCAAGTGTTCCAGTCGCGGGCACCGGGGGTGCGACGAAGGTCACTGTACGAAACATGAAGGGGTCGCGGAGGGGTCGGCCGAGGAGCTCCTCCACTCGGGGTGTGGGTATCTGGACCAGGTCCTTCACTCCGTCGAGGCCGGAGACCGCGGAGCGCACCGCCTCAGCGAACGAGTCGGTTGCGCTTAAGGGGAAGGCGATGGGGCCCATACCTACGTACCAGCCGATGGAGGACCGCGAGGGACCCGTCCGGGTGTGGAAGGGGGCCATGGTACGGAATTCGCCCGAGCCGGTGATTTCGTGGCCGACCTTAGCCAGGCAGGCGAGCAGTCCGGAGAAAGAGGCGCCCCCGGCCGCGCGGCAGACTCGATCAAAGGCGTGCGCGGTGGATGCGTCGACAAGCTCGGTGTATCCGCCTGGCTGGGCGGCGGGGCTGCCGCTCACGTCGCTACCCGGTACAGGGAACTCCGGCAGGCGGCCGCCGGCTTCGGTGAGGAACTGCCGCCAGTGGACGATCGATTCGTGGGCCGCTGTCAGCGCGTCGGCGGCGGTCCGTTCGGCCTCCGCGAAATCGAGGTAACTGGCCGTGGGGGGAAGGGGAGGTGGGGCGGGCTTGCCGTTGGCGGCGGCGAGTGCTGCGGCGTACAGAGTGTGGATCTCATAAGCGGTTAGGAGAACGGAGTAACCGTCCGTCAGGGTGTGGTCGGCGGCGAGACAGGCGGTGATCGCTTCTGGGCGGCTGATGGTGGCACAGAGATACCCGGGCCAGCCGAGGGGGCCGGTTTCGCTGTCGAACAGTTCCTCCAGATACCGCGCCAGCTTCCGGCCGTCGGTGAAGTCCCGCGTCGCACTTGGGTGGATGCTCAGGGCGCCAGCCGGTAGCGTCATGCGTTGCAGACGGCCGCCCGGTGTCGAGCGAGGGGACAGAGTGAGTTGGCTGCGCAGGGCTTCATGGCGGTTTGTCCAGCCGCGCGGTGGCGAAGGCGTCCGCATCGAGTTCGGCGGGCAGATCGAAGGCGCAGCCCAGCCAGGACGGTGGCAGGGGACCCTCACCGGCCGCATCGAGTGCGTATGTGATGTGCGCTTCCTGCAGGTGAGACGCCCGCCGTTAGTCGGCTGCCCAGGTGGTGTCGGACATCGGCGTAGCGTAACCCCGCCAGACGGTGAAACCGCCCGAGACAGACCGAGTGATGGTATGTCAGTGAACTTCATGATATGGCGCGCCTGATCTGCGAGGAGCGGAAACGATGGGTGCGCACGAGGAGGGCCGGCCGGTCGCTAGAAGAGGGTAGAAGCTGCGGGGCAGGCGTCGTCGGAGCGCTTCGTGTGCCTACGGCGTCACCCCGCGCTCCCCGGAATCCGGCATCGACAGGTCGTAGCCTAGGTGTTCCAGTTCCTTCCCGGCGATCCGCTCGAATTCCTCGATCTCCCCGGGCGTGAGGTCCTGCAGGTACCGTCCGTTACGCCCGGTATACAGCGGCTTACCCGCGGCCTCCGCTGCGGGATGGCCCCAGGGGTTGTCGAACAATGCGTGCTCGTGCTCCGCGTGGTGCAGGACCGCATCGTCCCATGACAGGCCGAGGTGGTCCAGCATCAGCTCGACAGTGTCGCGGGGGCGGGTGACCAGATCCTCATACCGCACTTCCAGATAGCGGCCGTCGGGCGCAGCACGGCGGGGCCGGGTGACGACCTCCAGCCAGCCGCGCGCGGCTTCCGCGACGGTCCGGTAGCCCCAGTCGGGGACGGTCTTGAAGTGGGAGGCAGTCAGGTCGCGACCGTCGCGGATGATGTGGATGAAGTGCGCTTGTGGCCAGATCGCGGCGTACGTGCCGATGTCCTGGATCCTCCGCTGAAGCTTCAGCCCCCATCGTCGGGCTCCCGTCTGTTCAAGCCGGAATTCGCCGATGGAGTTGATGAGCAGGCAGCGGTCCTCCAAGGCGGACAGATCGGTACCGCGCTCGGCCATCAGGCTGATCACCAGGCTCCGTACATTGTCGCGGTCGAGACCGAAACGCTCGCACTGCACAACGAAGTGCCCGCCGTCGTACCACTCAGGGTCAACGGTGTCCTTCGTCCTACCGGCGAGCCGCGAGTCGCGGGCATCCATCAGGTCGCACACCGCGAGAATGTGCGGGCCGAGGTTAATAGGTTCGGTGAAATCGATCTCCGGGCCGACGACCAGGTCGGGATGCGAGTCGAGCAGGACACTGAGCAGAGTGGTGCCGGAGCGGTTCTCGCCGCCGAGCAGGACAGGGTTAGAGGGCAGGGCGAGAGGAGGGGACACGTCTTTGTCCACGCCCACATATCCTAGGAGAGGTTTGGAAGTGTTCACTTTCGTCTCCTCAAGCACGAGACTTTAGGCGACGCGGACATCGCTCTGACGTCTCAATTTCCATCAATTTGAAGGTTTCGTTTGAACTTCTAAGGCGAAGTCTTTTGAAAAAACCCGTCGCTGCGCAAGGCAGCGTATTGGCAGCAGGCGACCAACAAAATACCGGTGAGGCCTGAACGCCAGCGGCATATACACCCTAAAACCGAATGCCCGGCAGGAGACTGAGTTCGCTGCCGGTCCGGTACGCCTTGGGAGGTGGCATAAGTCGGAATTCATGCCCATCGACCTCAGATGGCTTTTTGAGCTCCCTGGAAGAGGTCATGATGCTGTAATCGGCGACCTGGAAGGTACATTGGCCCATCGCGATGTCGTCGGGAGGAGCATCCACTCTAACAGGTCTGGATGTCGACCAGTGTTCCGGTCGCCGATTGACAGCCTGCGCACGAGATCTCATGTCCAGGTTTCATTTCGTCGGTCGCATCGCACACTCACGATTTAACGATGATAGGATCGAAACGGGATTCTTTTCCGGAGTACTTTTTCGATGGAATCGAGGGCAGAAGTCCTGAGCGATAATCTTGGTTGCGTTTTCTGAAGCGGGTAAGATCGGTGGTGGAAACCTTCGCCAGCGGTTTTCGTGGCCATGGGAGACTTCTCCTCAGTACGTACTCGTTTTGCGGATAGCCTTGCATGTACCGTGCCAAAGCAGAAAGCATTTAAAAACATCTGATTGATCAGGTTCTGTTACGTTGCGTACCCGACATTGTCGGGTATCGGACAATGCCGAACGTGCCTGAATGGCGCGTGATGACTCCAGTGCGACGGCGAGGCGTTGCCCAAAGCGGTTCAGGTCGCCGATCCGCTGGCATCTCATGGAGAATGCGAGCGCGGCTTTCCTCGATGCCGTCCGGAAGTCGATGCGTTCGATCCGTGCCGCGATCGGCGCCACCAGGGTCGATCCAAACCTGCTCACCTACGCGGAGAAGCTGCTGTATAAGGGTTATCTGCAGCGCGAGGAGACGAACTCAGCGATCATGAAGCTGGCGGGCGCAGGCGATCCAATCAAGGAGATCGTGCGTCGCACCGGCCATAGCCGTAAGATGGTCCGTCAAATGGTCCGTGGCCAGCAGACCGATATCTTCCGCGACCGCCAGAGTTCACTCGAAGCCTGGCTGCGCTTCCTGGATGGGCAATGGATATCGGGTTGCCACAATGCAAGCGAGACGTCTGGGTGTCGTCAGCGAATGGGCAAGGCGACGACGGCGCGCCAGCAAAAGCTTTATCGCGTCTTTCGCCAATGGCATCATTCGCGACCGCGCTGCCGTCCGCGCCGCGATCACCGAGCCATGGTCCAACGGGCAGACGGAAGGACAGATCACCAAGCTCAAGCTTGTAAAACGGCAGATGTATGGGCGCGGAAAGCTCGACCTCCAGCAAGCCAGGCTGATCGGTGCAGAATGACCGTAAGCGCTATTTTCCCCGCACGTTGACGCCCGCGATTTCGACGGATCGCCTTCGAATTGGGAAAGGCATCTGGTCTGATCAGGCAGTGGTGTTGGCGAAGTTGAAGGGCAGCAGATCATCGATATCGGCGTCTTCGGCACGCTGAGGCAATTCGGTGAGTGCGTGGCGCAACCACACTAACGGCTCGACGCCACAGGCGCGGCAGGTCAGCATCAGGCTGTAGATGACAGCGCTGGCCCTGGCGCCTGCCACTGTGTCGCTGAACAGCCAACTCTTCCTTGTGCCCATGTCGGGGACGAGCTGGAGGTTCATTATCGCTGGCATCCATATTTTGGCCGAAAGGTCAGCGTGCGGCGTGCGGAGCAGCGGGTAACGGGCCAGTTTCTCAAGGTGCAATACCCATCGGGCATTGTCGTATCGATTCCAGGCTGGATGATTCGGTCGCTTGCGCGGGCATGACATTTGGCCCGCCACAGGTTGATCACACGGCCTTATCTGATCTGAAGACGCTGGTCACGCCGGCCGCTGTTTCCGCAAACTTCATGGAATCGCACGGGAGAAAGTCGATGAAACAGCACAACGTGCCTGCACCGACCTCGGGCAGGCAGATGAGCCTGATATTCGAACCCCACAGGCTGGAGGGGATGAGCAAAGTGGAGCGGGCGAACGCCTTGTTGACGCTCGCCCAAATCCTCATGCAGGCCGCCGGTCTGGTCGTCGAGGAGCTCGATGATGACCAGCACTGATCTGATTCCAACTGCGCTCTTGAAGCGCAAGGCCGTCGTCTATGTGCGCCAGTCGACGCAGTCGCAGGTCATGACCAACCTAGAGAGCCAGCGACGGCAATATGATCTGGTCGACATTGCGCGACAGCGCGGCTTCGCCGATATCGAAGTCATCGACGACGATCTTGGCCGATCAGCAAGCGGAACAGTGGCGCGCCCCGGCTTCGATCGGCTGGTTGCATGGTTGTGTGCGGGCAAGATCGGCGCCGTGTTGTGCCTGGACGCATCGAGGCTCGCACGCAATGGGCGGGACTGGCATCATCTGCTCGAGTTGTGTGGACTTGTCGAAGCCCGCGTCATCGACCACGATGGCGTGTACAACCCCTGCCTGCCTAATGATCGTCTGCTCTTGGGCATGAAGGGAAGCATCAGCGAGTTCGAACTGGGCGTGCTGAAGGCACGGATGCTCGAGGCCGCCAGATCAAGGCGCGCCGGGGGGAGCTGCGCCTGTCGGTACCGTTCGGTTACATCTGGCATCGCGAAGCTGGGCTTGGGCTCGACCCAGATACACGGCTACAGGAGGTAATCCGGCTCATCTTCGCGCGCTTCCGTGAACTCGGCAGCGCGCGCCAGGTGTTGTTGTCGATGACAGCGGATCAGATCCACTTCCCTCGGCCTTCTGATGAGGGCCGCATGACCAGCTTCGTCTGGTTGCCGATCCGTTATCGCAATGTGATCGCCGTTCTCAAAAACCCCTTTTACGCAGGTGTTTACGTTTACGGCAAAAGCGAAAAGCGAACCTCCATTGTCGACGGGCGAGCGCGGCGAAGCTACGGACATCGCAAGCCTGTCGGAACCTGGGAGGTGATGATCAAGGATCATCACGAGGGTTATATATCAGTTGGGATGAGTACGAGCGAAACCAGAAGCAGCTGGCACTCAACAACTACGGTCGCGCCGGCGGTGTAAAATCGGGCCGCGGCGGGAAAGCGCTGCTGTCAGGCATCATGACGTGTGCACGGTGCGGGCGGCGACTGAGCGTTTCCTATACCGGAAATCCGCAAAGTCGACCTGTCTATCGCTGCGACAAGCCAAACCTGATGATGGGCTTGCCCAGGTGCATGACCTTCGGCGGCCCACGGGTTGACGCGGCTGTTGCGCGTGAGCTGTTGCGAGCGGTAGAACCCATGGCGATCGAGGCCGCGTTCGAGGCGGAGCGGATGCACCGGGAACGACAAGATGATCAACGCCAGATCCTCGATCTGGAACTTCAGCAGGCCCGTTACGAGGCCAATCTTGCTGAGCGCCGCTACGCTGCCTGCGATCCCGACAATCGCGAAAGCTGGGAGACCACGCTGCTGCGCTTGCGGGATCTTGAAACCCGCCAGCCTACTGACAGGCCACCGGCCATTGAGGTCGATCCCAGTGCCTTCGCCAATATGGCAGAAAACCTGTCAGCAGCCTGGAATGGACCTGATGTGACGATGCGTGCGCGCCAGCAGCTGCTACGAACCTTGATCGCCGACATCATCGTCGATGTCGACGACGCGGTACGGGACGTCGTGCTCATGATCCATTGGCGGGGCGGCCAGCACTCAGAACTGCGGGTTCGCAAGCCTCGAGCTGGCGAGCACGGTTGCGCGACGACCGACGACGCTTTGGCGGTGATGCGCAGCATAGCCGGTCGCTGGTCTGACGAGCATATCGCCGCCTCGCTCAATCGAATGGGATTACCCACCGGACAAGGAAAAACGTGGACGGCGCACCGCGTCTCTTCCGTTCGGCGAGTGCGTGGAATCCATGCCTATCGATCCGCTGAAAAAGACGGTGAATGGCTCACGATGACCGAAGCAGCAAGGCCTTAGGCGTCACAAACCACGCGATACGCCGCCTTATCAAAACCGGCGTTCTTCCTGCTGCACAGGTTGTTCCTGGCGCACCCTATCAAATCCGTGCCGACGACTTGGCGGCGGGGCCGTTCAAAACGGCGGTGGCCCGAAAAGGTCGCCCGTGTCCCGTTGCCGACGTGGACACGCTGCCAATGTTTACAAATACTTGACGAGGGAGTGCATAATGACTCACGCATCGCAAAAATCCTGATGTCACGCTCGAGAAGATTGTTGTCGATCGGCATGCTGCCGTCCTCGGTGTAACGAGTCAGATATCCCCATTGGTTCAGGGTGTAGGAGACGGCGTCGCCGAGCTTGCTGTCCGGCAAGACTTTTGGGGCGATGTCGTCGAGCCATGCCTTAAGAGCATTGAGGATGGGGACACTATGTTGCTGGCGGAAGCGGCGAATGCAGTGATCTCGCGTTTCGCCCTTGTCCGGTTTTTCGTTCCGCGCCTGCCTTTCAGCCCGATAGAGCTGTTCGAAGAACCGGAGCGCCTGTTCCGGCGGCCCGCCGCCTTTCTTCCTCGCTTTTAGGGCATCGACGAAGCGCCGCCTCGAATGGGCCATGCATCCAGTGCGTTGCCCTTCCAGCGTGCGCCAAGCGGAATAGCCATCACTCATCACTATGCCGCGGTAATCGCCCAAGAACGTCTGCGGGTGTATCTGGCCGCGACCCGGCTGATAATCGAGCAGCACGATCGGCTCGTCACTGTCCTCGCCGCTCCGGTAAGCCCACATGTACGAGGTGCTTGCGGCCTCTCGATCCTTTTCCTTCAGGACCTGAACAGTCGTCTCGTCGCCATGGATGAGGGGCTGCGATCTGAGCCGCAGCTTCAGCGCGTCATAGATGCGGGAGAGATGCTTTTCGCTCGAGCCGATCACCCAGTGGCCCAGTGCGCCACGGCTGACAGGAACACCCGCGCGCTCGAAGGCCTGCGCCAGGCGGTAGAGCGGCGTGCCGTCGACGTGTATTTGTGAACGAGCGCGAAGGCCAGCCTCGAAGCCGTGGCGATGCTGCCCGGCAAGGGTTGTGCGGGCATCGGCGCGGTCACGACCGGCGTGTTGATGCCGGTACGGTCATCTCGTCGAAATGCTCGAGGACATGCGCGATGGGGAACAGCAGTTCGACGCCGCCCGCGTCCACCTCGCCTATCGGCATTTCGCGGTCTCATTCCCAAGTCGGCCCGGGTCTCCACGGTCGGAGAGACTCCAATTGCCGGGTTCCGCGACCGCTTCGCAACCAAGGAGGGGCTTGTTCTCGTCGATGTCAGCGACGGCACCGCAGTTTGGCGGCGGCCCTCCCAAGTTCGAAGCGGCAAGCCGATCGTACCCGACAGTGCGCTCTACGTTCCCGAGCGTGAGATCTACCGAACGCTGTGGAACGCGCTGCGCATCGGCGAGACCACGATTGGCGATTGCTGCGAATATGTCAGGAGCCATGCCTCTGATATGGAGTAGTCAAACTTTACAGCGATAGGGCCGATCCGGGGCTTCAGTTCAAGTAGTCAGTTCGGGAGCGCGAAAACTCGCGGCCTTTCAGCGGCGGCCAAAGGCCAGGACCTCGGCTGTGTAGGTCTCCACCACCAGGCTGAAGGGCTGGTTCGCCCCGGTATAGAGGATGGCCCGGTGCCGAAGCACCTCATGGGGAATGGCCAGCGCCCCCTTCCCCTCCGCCGGCAGCGGCGCGTCCATCTCCCACCCCTTGGGCAGCGGCGACCACAGCAGCTCGGCGCTAATGGTCTGGCGGCGGAAGTGCAGCGGCTGGACCACCTTGCCGAAGGGCTGGTCGGTGGTGTCGAGCACCTGGTTCATCTGGGGTGTGAGGCGCGACGGGACGTACCAGTTATCGGCCTCGGAGAGCACCAGCTCGCCACAGGCGAGCTGCACACGGCGGTACTGCACGGGTTCGTCAGCGCTGACGCCCAACGCCTGGCGGGCATTTTCCGGCAGCAGTTTGGCGTCGCCCTTCACGCGATGGGCGACGATCTTCGCTTCCGGCGCCAGCCCGTGGTCACCACACCATCGTTCCAGTGTGAGCGTGGCGCTGTGGTGGCTGAGCAGGTCGGCGTTGAGGGTTTCCAGCAGGGCCAAAGCCTGGGTGCGCGAGGCGGTGTCGTTGGTGAAGGGGGTGCGGGCCTCGGAGGGTGACGAGACGGTCACCATCATGGCGAGGGAGGCTGCTGCGATGTAATTTCGAGTACCCATGCTACAAAACCCTTTGCATTGCGTTACGAAGCGGCGTTTGCAGGAACGCAGCCTGTGCGCGAATTGAAAACATGGCGACGCAGCCGCAGCCACGAAACGCACCCTGTTCGCGACGCAGATTTGAAAGGAAAGGGGCTCCTCCCTTTCATATTCCGCGCAGATTATGCCGTTGGCAGCTGCAGCGCTCCAGAACGAATCTCCGGTAGACGAAATCAAGCTGCGACCTTCTTGCGGGTCGGCTTCGCCGGTGCCGGCTCCGGCATTTCCGGCTCTTTCGGTTTGCGGCCGAGCCCCATCGTCTTGGCCAATGACGAGCGCGCCGCGGCGTAGTTCGGCGCGACCATGGGATAATCCGCCGGCAGGCCCCATTTGGCCCGATATCCATCCGGCGTCAGCCCATAGTGGGTCGACAGATGGCGCTTTAGCGATTTGAATTTCTTTCCGTCCTCAAGGGAGATGATGTAGTCCGCTGTCACCGACTTCCTGATCGGGACAGCAGGCTTCAGAGCCTGCGGCTCTTCTGCGGAGACGCTTCCGGCCGTGCCTTTCAGTGCGGCGTGCACTTGTCCGATCAAGGCAGGGAGATCCCCCACCGGGATCGGATTGTTGGAGACATAGGCGGAGACGACATCGGCGGTGAGCTCGATGAGGTTGTCGATGTTTTTTTCGGCTTCTTCTGTCATGGAATTCTCCGGGCAGCTTGAAACACAGTCGGCGAAGCGTCGCTTCATAGTGGCGGTTGTCGCTGAAAGCAAATACAGCCCGGCAGGACTATCTCGATGCTCGTCCAGCACCGAGGACCATAGCGCTGCATCCGCCGTCGTGCGCGTGTTGATCTGCGAGCTGTTGGTTATCCCCCGACCGAGTCGAGTTCAGCTTTGCTTCCCGATCCCCTGCTCGAGAATTTTCCACGAAGAGCCGAAGATATTTCGCGCCATCGGAGCGCAACTGTCGCGATGTCGATTTTGGCAAGTCAGTACCCAAGCAGCTCGACACCTTTGTTGGCGTTCTTGCCGCAGTGCGTTGCGCATTTTCGATATAGGCGTGCAGCCTGCTGCGAAGCGCGTTTCAGCCGTAAGCTTTGGGCCGAATTTCGTCTCCCTTTGGAAGGCGAAACTTGTTTCTTCGCAGCGAGTTCGGGCTGCTTAGGCCCTACTCCGAATGATGCTCGGTCAAGCTGACGGCGAGCTGAGGGCGGTGTTACCCAGCTTAGAGAGCAACCTTTGCGCGCCTCAAGACCTGCAGGCAGCCCGGATCTGTGAGGGTGGAAGCCGAATGGCTGAGCTACTCGACCGCGATCATGCGGCAAGCCGGACTTATCCCGGTTTCAATACGCATGCTGGCCGCAGGCAATTTATTGCGTGTCCGGGGTCCTATGGTCCCTAAGATGAGGCGAACCATCAGGGAACGCCGTGATACCTCTTGAGCTCAAGGTCACCGCCGCGCGCAATCTTCTCTCCGTTACATGGGATGACGGTGCGGTCTCGCTTATCCCGGCGTCCGTGCTCCGAGCACGCAGCCGGGCGGCACAGCAGGTGCGGGCGGACATCGAGGGTAACGAACATTCGTTCGAGACCGTCGCCGTGACGAGCGCAGAGGCGATCGGTTCATACGCCATACGTCTGGTTTTCTCCGACGGGCACGACCGAGGCATCTATCCCTGGAGCTATTTGCGCGAAATCGCCGATTCTGAGGCGTGAGGAACGAGAATGGATAATTTTGTCGAAGGGCTGTCGGAAGTCACCTGCGATGTGCTGGTGATCGGCGGCGGCACGGCCGGACCGATGGCGGCGCTCAAGGCGAAGCAGAAAAATCCCGCTCTGAATGTCGTCCTGCTCGAAAAGGCCAATGTGAAGCGTTCCGGAGCTATCTGCATGGGCATGGACGGGCTGAACAACGCCGTCGTCCCAGGATATGCGACGCCCGAGCAATATACCAAGGAGATCACCATCGCCAATGACGGCATCGTCGATCAGGCGCCGGTCTTCAAATATGCCTCGCGCTGCTATGACATCATCCAGGAACTTGACGGTTTCGGCATCCGTTTCCAGAAGAACGCCAATGGCGATTTCGACCTGAAGAAGGTCCACCATCTCGGAACCTATGTGCTGCCGATGCCGAATGGCGATACCGTCAAGAAGGCGCTCTACCGGCAGATCAAGCGCGAAAGGATATTGGTCTCCAACCGCTTCATGGCAACGCGCCTGTTGACCGCCAAGGACGGCAGGATCGCGGGCGCCATTGCTGTGAACACGCGCACGGCTGAATTCCTCGTGCTGCGCGCCAAGACCGTGATCCTGTGCATGGGCGCGGCGGGCCGCCTCGGATTGCCGCATTCCGGCTATCTCTTTGGAACCTATGAGAATCCGACCAATTCCGGTGACGGTTATGCCATGGCCTACCACGCGGGTGCCGCGCTCGCGAATCTCGAATGCTATCAGATCAATCCGCTGATCAAGGACTATAACGGCCCGGCTTGCGCTTACGTCGCCGGTCCGTTCGGAGCCTATACCGCCAACAATGAAGGCAAGCGCTTCATCGAAAGCGACTACTGGTCGGGACAGATGATGCAGGAATTCTACAACGAACTACAGTCGGGCAAGGGGCCGGTGTTCCTAAAGCTTAACCACCTTCATGCCGACACGGTCGGCGAGATCGAAGAGATCCTGCACAAGGTCGAGCGCCCGTCGCGCGGCCGGTTCCATCAGGCGCGGGGCACCGATTACCGCGAAAAGATGATCGAAATGCACATTTCCGAAATCGGCTTCTGTTCGGGTCACAGCGCGTCGGGCGTTTTCGTCGATGAATTCGCCCGGACCACGGTGCCGGGCCTCTACGCCGCGGGCGACATGGCGAGCGTGCCACACAACTATATGCTCGGCGCCTTCACCAATGGAGCCGTCGCCGGCGAGCACGCTGCCGAAGTCGCGCTCGAAACCGACCTTCCGGATTTCGACAGCGAGTTTGTCCGGGCGGAGCGCGAGCGGGTGTTGGCACCGACGCGGCGCGAGGACGGCATCCCGCCCAACCAGCTGGAATATAAGGCCCGGCGGTTGGTCAACGACTATCTGCAGCCGCCCAAGGTGACGGCCAGGATGCAGATCGGCCAGGCGCGGCTCACGGAGATCAGGGATGATCTCGAAACCGCCCTTGTCGCACGCGACGCACATGAACTGATGCGTTCGCTCGAAGTTTCGTCCATTCTCGACTGCGCCGACATGGCGGCCCATGCCTCGCTCTTCCGGACGGAGAGCCGCTGGGGGCTCTATCACAACCGTGTCGATTATCCCAAAAAGGATGACGACAACTGGTTCTGCCATACGCTTCTGCGCAAGGTCGACGGCCGCTCGGTTTCTGAGAAGCGGCCAATCCAACCCTACATCGTTCCGATCGAGAACGAGGAGCGGACGGCCTATGACCGTCTGCGCGTTTCCAATCAAGCCTGACGAGGAAGCCATGCCGCTTGCGCTTTCACCCACAACCGTTCCCGTCGTCGTGGACGAGGCGAAATGCATCGCCGACAAGGGCTGCACGGTCTGCGTCGATGTCTGCCCGCTGGATGTCCTGCGCATCAGCGATCTCACTGGCAAAGCCTATATGAAATTCGACGAGTGCTGGTACTGCATGCCGTGCGAGCAGGATTGTCCGACCGGCGCTGTAACCGTCAACATCCCCTATCTGTTGCGCTGACATGACTGCATTCGATCCCTTCGAAGATTTTGGCGACATCGAGGAAATCGGCGAGCGTCTGAGCGATGCAGACGCGGCCGTGCGACGGCTTGCCGTCATCGACCTTGCCGAGACCGCGAGCGCGGATGTGCTGCCGCATCTCCTCACCGCAGTTGCCGACCCCGACGCGACAGTGCGGTTGCAGCTGGCGATTGCACTGTCCGAGTTCGACACCGTTGAGGCGGCTGCGGGCCTTGCCCGTCTGGCGGCGGATCAGGATTTGACGGTGGCCCAGGCGGCAGCCGATAGCCTTGCTGAGCTGAAGGATCCGGCGGCAGCGCAATCCATTCTGCCGCTCGTCAGTCATGGGCGCGCCTTCGTCCGGGCTGCCGGTTTTCGCGGGCTGAAAGCGTTGCGTTCGCGTGGGGCACTCGGCCCCGCTCTGGCGGCGATGCGGGATGAAGATGCCAATGTGCGCGCACAGGCGCTCGGCGTCGTTGCCTATCTCAAGCTGGAAGAGACCTTGCCGTCCCTCATCGCCGCGACGCGCGATGCCGATGCCACCGTTCGGTCGGTTGCGGTCAATGCCTTGTCCTTCACGAGCCAGCCCGCCGCAACGGCCGCCCTGACGGCTGCCCTCGACGATGAGAACTGGCAGGTGCGGGCCGCGGCGGCCGAATCGCTCGGCCGTATCGGCCAGACCTCGGCCGTCGACGGACTGAGCGCCGGCCTTTCCGACGAATACTGGCAGGTTCGGCAAAAATGCCTGAATGCGCTTGGCAAGCTCAAGGCGCAATCGGCGGTACGGCAGATTTCCGTGCTGTTGACGAGCGACATGGCCTCACTGCGTAAGGAGTCTGCGTCAGCGCTCGGTGAGATCGCCGATCCATCGTCGCGAGATGCTCTCATGGCGCATATCGGCGACGCCGATCCAGACGTACGCAAGACCGTTCGCTGGGCGCTAACGCGGCTCGGTTAGTGGAAGCCGAACGCGGCCTCACGCCGCCGCGCGCTTCGAAACCATTTCCATCAGCGCGTGCGGGCGTTCGATGCGGATATGGCGTGGCGTCACCGTTACCAGCCCTTCCTTTTGGAAGCGCTTCATCATCATCGTCACCCATTGGCGTGTGGAGCCCACCATGGCCGCAATCTGGTCATGCGTCACCTTGGCATTGACGACGATTGCCCGTCCGTCGCGGACGCCATGAAGGTTACCGAGATTCATCAGGAACTGCGCCAGACGTTCGATCACCGAACGCGTGCCAAGCATCTGAGCCATCGCCGAATAGCATCTGCCCTTCGCTGCAAGCCCCTGGAGAAGACAGAGCGCGAAATTCGGAAGCTCGACGACGAGCTTCTTCAACGCATTGGCCGGTATGAACAGCATCCGGCATTCACTCAATGCTTCTCCCGACCAGATATGGATTCCACCGCCGGTCATTTCGGGACCACCAATGAAATGCCCCGCCGTCCAGTAGGCGAGGGTGATCTCGCGTCCTGACGGTGCCGTGTAGAAGACGTGAACCTTGCCGCTTTCGATGATGAAAATGCCACCGTGCCTATCGCCCTGGGTGAAGATCGCCTGACCGGTCGCAAAAGCAAGACGTCGGCCATGCGCCCTCAGTTTCGCCCACTCGTCTGATGTCAGGGTATCGAGAAAATGCGCGCCGTCGTCGAGCCCTTCCACGCTTTCGCTGAGAAAGAGCGCCCGATCGCCGGGAAGAACGACCTGCTCGGGCAGTTCGAGCACCGGCTCATGTTTCTTACGCTCAGCTTCGAAATCGGTAGAAAGCATTTCGAGGCTCATATCCGGCTCCTTGCGCATGGTGAAAACGCGTAAAAAGTATATAAATTCTATAGGCAAAAAAGGAATACAATTGCGCCGTTCATGCCTGATTTAGATGATTGTTGTCCCATTCGAACGGCGCCAGCGTAACCTTTTGTTTTAGCACGACGAATTTAATGCCGACGCGGATGCCTGGGATAAACCGACCAGAAACCGTGCAAGTAATTGCTTATGCCCTCGGCTCGGGCGTCACATAAATTTGCCGGACAGCGGATTGGCAATCGCCACTGGGTTAGCAAATTCAGCCGCCGAATGCCGGCAATCAAATCACGAGGTAAAACCCATGAATTTTCGCACAAACTTGGCTGCCCTTGCCCTTATGGCCGCCGGCTTTGCTTCTGCCGCGGATGCCGAAACCATCCGCGTGGCGATCGGCACGCAGGACACCACCATCAATACCGCCACGGGCGGATTGCTGATCCGTGAGTTGAAGCTGCTCGACAAATACCTGCCGCACGACGGCAAGTATAAGGACGTCAGCTATGATATTCAGTGGAAGAACTTCACGAGCGGCGCGCCGATCACCAATGAGCAGATCGCCGGAAAGCTTGATTTCGGCGTGATGGCAGATTTCCCCGGCTCGTTCAACGGTCTCGCCCATATCAAGGCCGGAAGAAAGAGCTTGTTCATCACCGTGCTATCCGGCAGCGTGAACGGTAGCGGCAACGGCATTGTGGTGCCGACCGCTTCGCCCATCCAGTCGCTCTCGGACCTCAAGGGCAAGACCATCTCCGTTCCATTCGCATCGACCTCGCATGGCATGCTGCTGCGCGCCGTCAAGGCGCAGGGGTGGGACGCCGAACGCGACGTGAAGATCATCACCCAGGCGCCTGAAGTTGCCGGCGCGGCCCTGCAGGCAAACCAGATCGAGGCGCATGCCGATTTTGTCCCCTTTGCCGAACTCTTCCCCTGGCGCGGCTTCGCACGCAAGATCTATGACGGATCGCAGGCAAAGACGCCCACTTTCCACGGTGCTCTGGTCGATGCCAACTATGCCGAAAAATATCCCGAGATCGTTGTTGCCTATCTTCGCGCCGCAATCGAGGCCGATCAGTTGATCGCCAGGGAGCCGGAGAAATACAGTGAACTGATCGCAAAGGTGACGGGCGTCGAAGCCGAGGTCGACTACCTGTTCCATGGACCGCTCGGGCTTCAGACCCGTGATTTAACCTGGAAGCCGGAATACCGCCAGGCTGTCGCCACCGCGATCGACACTTTGAGGGTCCTGAAAAAGACCGACCAGTCGCTCGACGTGAACAGCTTTGTCGACGAGCGGTTCATAAGGGCCGCATTCAAGGCATCTGGGCTCGGCTACGATGCCGCGCTCAAGAACTACGCCCAGCTGCCTTTGAACGCCAAGGATGCTGCCACCGGTGAGGCGATCAGCGATCCCAAGCGTGTTGCCGAGATTTGGATCCAGGGTGAGCCGCTCGTGCGACATTATGCGTCGCCGGAAAACGCATTCAAGGCGCTCAAGGCCATCGAAGGTGAGGGCAAATCGATCCGGGTATTTTATGCCCAGGACCGTGAAAGCGGCATCAAGCTGCTCGGCAATCAGGCCTGGTTCGTGCGTGCCGACGGCGGCGAGGTCAGCGCCTTCCTGCTAAAGGAAAATGCCGAGAAATGGGCAAACGATCATGGTGGCAAGGTGCTGGATTTTGCTGCCGCCAAGGCCTCGATCATGGCCAGCAATTGAGGCTGGCCATGACGCGTTTCCATCTTGGGCGCTGGTTGCGCCGGACAGGATCTCTCGCCACCTGCCTCATTCTCTGGCAGATGGCATCGAGCCTCAAACTGAATCTCGGCATTGTCACGTTCGAGAATGTGCCGTTGCCCGTGGATGTCGGGTCGGCAGCATTGGATTTCCTGCGCTCGCCCAAGTTCTTTGCCCATGTCTCGAGCAGCCTGGAAAGGGTTCTCGCCGGCTTTGGCATCGCCGCCGTGATCGGCATCGTCCTCGGCCTCGTCATCGGTCGCTCACGGTGGCTCGGGGATTTCCTGCAAGCCCCGCTCGAACTCCTGCGGCCGATCCCGGCCGTCGCCTGGATTCCGCTTGCGGTTCTGATGTTTTCGTCGTCGGAACTCTCGATGATTTTCATCACCTTTACGGGCGCATTGTTTCCGATCCTGCTCAACACCGTCCACGGCGTCGAAAGCGTCGATCGAAGGCTGATTGCCTCTGCGCGCAGCCTTGGGAGCACCCGGACGGCGATGCTGTTGGAAGTCATTATTCCAGGCGCGGCGCCGAACATCGTCACGGGCCTGGTCATCGGCATGGGCACGTCCTGGTTCTGTCTCGTCACCGCCGAGATGATCGCCGGCCAGTTCGGTATCGGTTACTACACCTGGGAATCCTACACGCTGCAAAACTATCCTGAAATCATCGTCGGCATGATCCTGATCGGGCTGTTCGGCATGGGGAGCAGCGCCCTCTTGCGAGCGGCAGGTGCTGCACTTCTTCCATGGCACACGAAGGACAGCAAACGATGAACACCCATCAGCGCAGCTTTCGCGCGGCAACGGGCCGTATCGAGGTCAATCATGTTTCGATCCGGCTCGGTCGCGGCAGCAGTGCGTTCGAAGCCGTCAGTGATGCGAGCTTCGAAGTCTCTCCCGGCGAATTCGCCTGTCTTCTGGGGCCATCCGGCTGTGGGAAGTCGACCCTGCTCGGCGCCTTGGCGGGACATATCAAGCCGACTGCCGGCGTCCTTTCGGTCGACGGAGAGCCCGTAAAAGACCCCCATCCGGAACGCGGCATCGTTTTCCAGCACCACACACTGTTTCCGTGGAAGAATGCGCGCGATAACGTCGCTTTCGGCCTCAAGATGCGCGGCGTCAAGCGCGGGCAACGGCGTCTCGAGGCGGAGAAAATGCTCGATCTCGTCGGCCTGAACGGCTTTGCTGGGCGCTATCCCGGCCAGCTGTCCGGCGGCATGCAGCAACGCGTCGAGATCGCGCGTGTTCTCGTCAACCAGCCACGGCTGCTGCTGATGGACGAGCCGTTCGGGGCGCTCGATGCCCTGACACGGCTTCGAATGCAGGAATTGCTGCTCGATATCTGGGAGCAATTCCGCAAGACGATCCTATTCGTCACTCATGATATCGACGAAGCCTTGCTGCTCGCCGACCGGATCATCGTCATGCAGGCGCAGCCCGGCCGGATCCACGAGGAAATCACCGTGCCTTTCGAGAGGCCGCGCATGACCGAGATCATCGCCTCGGGCGAGTTCATGCGCCTGAAACAGCATTGCCTGCATCTTCTTCACAGCGACAGGCGAGGGGATACTTTGCCTCGGCTTTCTCCCTTGGGCTTGTGAGGAGTGTCGAAGCAGTCTCGACAGCCCGCCGTCCGGCTTGGAAGATCACAACGGGTTCACGAACTTGGGAATCTTTAGACTCCGTATATTCGTCCTTAGAATTGGCCAAGATCACAGATTGGGCCGATGACCCAATGCGTGTCACAGGATGAGGAACTTCGAAGCTCGTACTTGCGCGACCTGACCATAATATAAAGTCGCCCGAGAATGCGATGTGATGGCATGTGGACTCGATTCCCGGAAACGCTGGTCGTCAATATCGGCGCAGTGCTCGAACTGGCGTCGAATGGCTATTTTGCGCGCGACCGTGCATCGGGTCGTGACGCCGCCGCCGGCGTCCAGGGGCTTCCGTTCCGTTTTTCTTAAGCGCGGCGGGAATGCGACCATGCCGCTTCTGAGCCTGCCGAAAGAATTGGCGGCCGAGGCCCGCGGACCGGCAAGTGGTCGGGGCACCGTTGTTCCGACATGCCGCCTGAAAAGCCGACCGCGTTCGTATGCCGATGTGGCACGCCGGTGCCGATCTTCAGGTTTGCGGTCTGAGCACGAATCTTTCCCGTTTCGCGCTTTCTTTGGATTGTCATTCGTCGCCAAAGCCGTGAAATGAGCTCAGAAAGGCAAAATCGTTCGGCGGTTTTCCTCCCATTCCGCTAAACGGTGTTCCCCTCTGAAGGCTTTGACCTTCAGCCGGCCGGGCCGCATTCGAGCCCGGCCTTTTTTGTTCGACGGGCTGCTTTGTTCAGATCTGTTGGAACGCGTTTCGCTGGGTCAGTCTTTCGGAAACAAGACGGTTTGCATTCGCAGCCGATGTTATTTACGCGTCATGCGAAATCTGGCGGCCGACCCCGGGATTGCCAAGTCCGCTCGCTTCGCTAAATTGAGGCGCTAGAGCAGTCCAATCGGGAGACCATTCTCGGAGCCCAAAGGATGTCCTGTAACCTCTAGGTATCCCGCCCAAACCCCCAATGGCCCAGCGTTACGACATAGAGAAGACGCCCGAAGGCACGTGGGACATTATCGACGTCTTCACGGGGCTGCCGGTCGTCGAGGTGGGCGTCCCCTTAATCGACATGCCTATCGAAGAGCCGACGACTTGGTCGACCTTCTCAACTGCCGCGACAGGACACGGCAGGGCGATATCCAGGCTCTCTCGTAAATGGCAATTTCATCAACCATGCCTTCAGCCAGTTCGACGCGGTCTCGAACATCGAATTGATATCGTTCACGCAGAGGACCAAGATCGGATGTCGTTGGCGTCCTTTGAGGGTGGGTCGCATGAGCATCGGCTCAGTTCTTACGGCAGAACAGGCCGTGCGATGCTCCGCCAAACCACCTGCCGCATCATCCTTCTCGGCAAACCGTCTAACCAGATGCCATACGGGCGTCCTGAGAGGGCACGTCTCCTTCAATAGCGGCCCTGTGCTTCCACTTATGCGGGCCACCTGAGGAGTTGCTCAGCGGCACATTGAATTTCCGATTTTTTACGGTGTTATCTGGGTACGTCGTCCGCACGCCGGCATGGTCGAAGAGGCGGACGCCGATGGCGCCCGCCTTCAATGTTTCTGTTCAGCTATTGGGCTTCGGCAGGCCGGGCGGGTTGGTGCGCGACTGGTCGATGGCTTCGGCGGTAAGGCTCCACTTCTTCAGCACCTCGCCATATTTGCCGCTGGCGATCAGCTCGTTGACGGCGAGCGTGATGGCGTCGGCCAGACCGCTGCCTTTGCGCGTGGCCAGGTGCTGGTGCTCTACGTCAGTTGGGGTATCGCCAATACCGTGGCAGCGCGACGCCATTGAAGTAGTCCAGAATTCCGGGGTGGGTGGATTTCCAGCCATCGCGTTTTCTGGTCGAGACCATTGGATAAAGGATAAAATATCATCTGACGTGTTCCGATGATGAGGCATGGAAGCGCATCGAGGCGCGGACCTTACCCTTGATTCCAGCCTCTATATCGCACGGAACACATTCGATGTGCTGAAGGCTCGTTTTGAACCATTGTCTGGCGACGAGACCTCGAATTGAGGTGTCGCAGAACTCAGCCGCGAAACTCTGACTTTTGCGAGCGATTTTTGCGACAGAAATTTCCGTGATTTTTCAGCACGTGCGAACCCTCACCCGTTCGAAACTGCGGAGAGAGCATAGCGCCGCAGGATGACCTCGCCGACGACTGGTTGAAGCACTGGATTGTCATAGAGTCCCGCCATCACTACCACCACCAATTCCAAACTGGGAACCACGTAGAGGCGTTGGCCGCCCCAGCCCACGGCCGATGCCCATTTGATTCCTGGCGATTGATCAGTGATCGGCCGAGCCACCTGCGGGTGTATCTGGCCGCGACCCGGTTGATAAGTAAACGCGTAGGCATCCCCACGTAGCGTGCAGGCGGTTGATCGCTCATTTTCAGCATGAATCATGCGGAGAATCCTGTGAGCGACAGTATGAGCCCTCATCGAACATTCGAGATTTTGACGGCGGAGCCTGTGCCGTCCCGACGCAAGCCGCGCCATCGGTCGGACGAAGAGAAGGCACGGCTTGTCGCCGAAGCGTTCTCACCAGGGGGCAATGTGTCGGCGGTTGCGCGTTCCGAGGGTCTGGACCCCTCGCAGCTCTATGCTTGGCGCCGCAAGGCGCTTTCGTCGGGCATGGTTGCGCCACTAACGGAGGCAGCGAGCAATCCGGCGAAGTTCACGCGCTTTGAAGCGGTGGGCAGCGACACGGTGGAAATCGTCATTGGCGACGCAGTGGTGCGCGCCGGCGGCGATGTCGATCCCGATCGCCTGGCGAGGATCATCCGCGCGGTTCGCAAGGCATGATCGCTTCCGGTGTGGTGGTTTACGTGTCGTGCCAGCCGGTCGACTTCCGCAAAGGCGCGGCATCTTTGATGGCGCTGGTCAGGGATGGCGGCTTGGACCCGTTCTCGGGGGCGCTTCACGTATTCCGTTCGAAGCGTACGGACCGGGTTCGCATCGTGTGGTGGGACGGCAGCGGGGTTTGTCTTTATTCGAAGACTCTGGAAGATCACAGCTTCTGCTGGTCTGCGATATCGGCCGCGCATGCGTCTGGACCACGCCCAGCTGATGGCGCTTCTGGCCGGGTTAGACTGGAAAAAGATCCGTCCGGCCAGGGTCAGGCGGCCGTTATCGACGGGCTGAAACCGGCCTGCGGCAAGATGAATCATGCGGCTGGAACGGTTGGGAAAGCGGCTGTTTTTGTGCTTTGTTGCTTGCATGGTTCTACCGGGTCTTGCCCTTCCCGACGACGTTGATGCGCTGAAGGCGATGATCCTTTCCATGGCTCGCGAGCAGGCTGCGAGCGAGGCCCGGATCGTAGTCGCCGAAGCTCGGATCGTCGATCCTGAAAGTTTTGCAGCGCACGCAACATGGCACGCGTTCCGAGCGGCTACGCCTGGCCATCGACGACGAGCAGGTCTCCTTTGTCTTCGAGGAGGTCGAGACCGGCCTTTCGGCGATCCGGAGCGAACTTGCTCACGAGGCTGGGGACAAGCCGAAGCGAGCCCCGCGCCCGCGCAAGGGTTTTGCCGCCCACCTCGAACGCATCGAGGAAGTTATCGAGCCGGAAATCCCGGGCGACTGCGAGGGGCTGGAAAAGGTTCTGATCGGCGAGGACCGCTGCGAGCGACTGGACGTCGTGCCGCCGAAGTTCCGGGTCATCGTCACGCGCCGTCCCAAATACGCTTTCCGGGGCCGTGACGGCGTGGTCCAGGCTCTGGCGTCGGCGTACATCGTTGAAAGCGGCCTGCCGACGGAGCGGCTGCTCCCCTATATCGCCGTGTCGAAATACGCCGACGGCCTTCCGCTTTACCGGCAGGAGACGATCTATCTGCGCGATGGCGTTGAACTCAGCCGGTCGTTGATGGCGCAGTGGATGGGGCACCTGGGCTTCGAATTGCAGATGCTCGCCGATTACATCCTTGAGCGCGTCAAGGAGGGCGAAAGGGTCTTCGCCGACGAGACGACCTTGCCCACCCTTGCCCCCGGAGCGGGGAAAACCACGAAGGCCTGGCTATGGGCCTACGCACGGGATGATCGACCCTATGGTGGAACCAGTCCGCCAATGGTTGCCTATCGTTTTGAAGACAGCAGAGGCGCGGATTGCGTGGCGCGCCACCTCGCCGGATTCAGCGGTATCCTGCAAGTGGATGGCTACTCGGCCTATACCAACCTGGTCAAGGCACGGGCCAAAGCCGGCAGCAATGAATCAATCCGGCTCGCCGGGTGCTGGGCTCACCTGCGGCGCAAATTCTACGACCTTCTCGCAGGCCGCGACGGTAACGATCATCGCCATGACCGAATTGTGGAAGGTCGAGGACGAGGTTCGCGGCAAGGATGCCGGAAGCCGCGCCGCGCTCCGTCAGGAAAAATCCGTGGCCATGGTCGCGAGCCTCTTCGATCTATGGGAAGCGGAACTGGGGAAGGTCTCCGGAAAATCCAAGACCGCCGAGGCGATCCGCTACGCGCTCACCCGGCGGGAGGCGCTGGAACGCTTTCTGATGGACGGTCGCATCGAAATCGACTCCAATATCGTCGAGCGTGCAATCAGGCCCCAGACGATCACGCGAAAGAATAGTCTATTCGCCGGCAGCCA
>NZ_JAMYSA010000076.1:0-32371 GCF_040321735.1 Mesorhizobium sp. M0293 | reverse complement strand
TCTTGTCGAAGGGGGCGTCGGGATTGACCTTGGCCACCGCGATCTCAGGCAGCACGGTGAAGTTGGAGAAGGTCGAGCAGCCCATGTAGTGGAAGATCTTGTCCTTGCCGATCGAAAAGCGCGACGAGCCGTCCGGCATCAGGCCTTGGCCCTGGGTGGCGCGGATCGCCGTGCACAGGTTGGTCTTGCGTGACAGGCACGACGGGCACTGGCGGCATTCGGGCGTGTAGAGCGGGATGACGTGGTCGCCCTTCTTGACCGAAGTGACGCCCTTGCCGACATCGACCACCACGCCGGCGCCCTCATGGCCGAGGATGGCCGGAAACAGGCCTTCGGGATCGGCACCCGACAGCGTGAACTCATCGGTGTGGCAGATGCCTGTCGCCTTGATCTCGACCAGCACCTCGCCCTCGCGCGGACCATCGAGGTCAACCTCCATGATCTCCAGCGGCTTTCCGGCGGCGACAGCAACTGCGGCGCGGGTTTTCATGGGGCAGTTCCTCCAATGCGAATTTTTTTCCAAGGTTTCAGGTTTTATCGACACGATCAACTGGAAGCTGGTGCCTGGACTGGGCCACAGCGATGAATTGGAATCGCAAATCGATTGAAAAGCAGTGATTTGCATGGTCGGCTTGACCCCGCAAGCACAGGCCATAAAAGGAACGGCCGACCCGAGGGATAACATTCCGCATGTTCACCAAGATCCTGATCGCCAATCGTGGCGAGATTGCCTGCCGTGTCATCAAAACGGCGCGCAAGATGGGCATCGCCACGGTTGCCGTCTATTCCGATGCCGATCGCGATGCGGTGCATGTCGAGATGGCCGACGAGGCGGTGCATATCGGGCCTTCGCCAGCGGCGCTGAGTTATCTCGCGCCTGAAAAGATCATCGCCGCCTGCAAGGAGACGGGCGCCCAGGCCGTGCATCCCGGCTATGGCTTCCTGTCCGAGCGGGCGGCCTTCTGTGAGGCGCTGGAAGCGGAAGGCATCATTTTCATCGGTCCAAAACCCAAGGCCATCAAGGCGATGGGCGACAAGATCGAATCGAAGAAGTTCGCCAATGCCGCCAAGGTTTCCACCGTGCCCGGCTGGCTCGGCGTCATCGAGAATGCCGACCATGCCGAAAAGATCGCCGGCGAGATCGGCTATCCGGTGATGATCAAGGCTTCGGCCGGTGGCGGCGGCAAGGGCATGCGCATCGCCTGGAGCCGGTCGGAAGTGCGCGACGGCTTCGACCGGGCGCGCTCGGAGGCCAAGAGTTCGTTTGGTGATGATCGCGTCTTCATCGAGAAATTCGTCGTCGATCCGCGCCATATCGAAATCCAGGTGCTGGCCGACGCGCATGGCAACGCGCTCTATCTCGGCGAGCGCGAATGCTCGATCCAGCGCCGCAACCAGAAGGTCGCCGAAGAGGCGCCGTCGCCGTTCCTCGACGCCAAAACGCGCAAGGCCATGGGCGAGCAGTCCGTGGCGTTGGCCAGGGCTGTCGACTACCAAAGCGCCGGCACGGTCGAGTTCATCGTCGACAAGGACAAGAACTTCTATTTCCTTGAAATGAATACACGATTGCAGGTCGAGCATCCGGTGACGGAACTTGTCACCGGCATCGATGTGGTCGAGCAGATGATCCGCATAGCGGCCGGCGAAAAGCTCGCCTTGAAGCAAGGCGATATCAAGCTGAACGGCTGGGCGGTGGAAAGCCGGCTCTACGCGGAAGACCCGTACCGCAATTTCCTGCCCTCGATCGGCCGGCTGACGCGCTACCGGCCGCCGGAAGAAGGCCAATTCGGCGATGTCGTCATCCGCAACGACACCGGCGTCACCGAAGGCTCCGAAATTTCGATGTTCTACGATCCGATGCTGGCCAAGCTGTGCACCTGGGCGCCGACGCGTCTGGAAGCCATCGATGCAATGTCGGAAGCGCTCGACAGTTTCGTCGTCGACGGCATCGAACACAACATCCCGTTCCTGGCGGCGCTGATGCAGCATCCGCGCTGGCGGGAAGGGCAGATATCGACCGCTTTCATATCAGAGGAATATCCCGACGGTTTTGCACCTGTCGTACCGAACAACGATGAGAAAGCCGTGCTGGCGTCGATTGCGACGGCGGTGGAACTGCTGCGCCGTGATCGGCTCGACCGGCTGGGCGGGCGGCTGGCGCCGCATTCGGGAGCGCTGAAGCGCGACTGGGTGGTGAAGATCGGCGATGATTATCTGTCGGCGTCGATCCTCGAGGGCATGATTTCCATTCCGCTGGAAATCGATCTGTCGATTGAGGGCGGCAAAGCACTGACCGTTGCATCCGACTGGCGGCCGGGCGACCTGATCTGGCGCGGCACGGTCGGCAAGCGCAAGGTTACAGCGCAGATCAGGCCGGTTGCCAATGGCTTTCGCATCGCCTGGAAGGGCATGTCGGTGACCGCGCGCGCCATGCTGCCGCGCACCGCCGAGCTTGAAAGGCTGATGCCGGAAAAGATTGCGCCTGACACGTCGAAACTGCTGCTTTGCCCGATGCCTGGCCTTGTCGTGTCGATTGCCGTTGCCGTAGGGCAGGAGGTCAAGACTGGCGAGACGCTCGCCGTGGTCGAAGCGATGAAGATGGAAAACGTGCTGCGTGCCGAACGTGACCTTGTCGTCTCCAAACTCAACGCCAAGCCGGGCGACAGCCTTGCCGTGGACGCGGTGATCATGGAGTTTGCGTAAAGGCTCGCCGGGCAGGCAGCCTGTGATCAGCAATGGTTTATGCTGGACTGGCATCACGCGGTCCCGGACAATACATCTCCATCGACTCAAGGACCTTCACGCAGCACCATGGCCGACGAAAAACTTCCCCGCGATCCCCTGAAGCGCGAAGCCGCAATAGCGGCAGCGCGGCCGGAGGCACCCGCTCGGCCCTTCGTCCATCTGCGCGTACATTCGGCCTATTCGCTGCTGGAAGGCGCCTTGCAGATTAGCAAGGTGGTCGCTCACGCGGTCAAGGATGAAGCCCCGGCCATTGCCGTCACCGACACCAACAATCTGTTCGGCGCGCTGGAATTCGCACAGAAGGCGGTGAAGGACGGCATCCAGCCGATTATCGGCTGCCAGACCGCGCTCGCATTCTCCGGTGAAAACAGCGACGGCCAGCGCGATCGCAGGCGGCAAGGCCCCGATACGCGGCCGGTCGTCCTGCTTGCCGCGACCGAGGCCGGCTATTCCAATCTGGTCAGGCTGGTCAGCCGCGTCTACCTCGAAACGCCGCCAGGCGAGGCCGTGCACCTGACCACCAATATGATGCAAGGCTATTGTGACGGGCTGATCTGCCTCAGCGGCGGGCCGCGCGGACCGATCGGCATAGCGCTCAAGGAAGATCGCCGCGACCTGGCCGAGGCTCGGCTTTTTACCCTCAAGTCGATGTTCGGCGACAGGCTCTATGTCGAGCTGGACCGGGTTTCCGGCTATGACCGGGTGATCGAGAAATCCTCGATCGATCTGGCCTACGCTCATGAATTGCCGCTGGTCGCCACCAACGAGGCGTTCTTCTCGGCGCGCGACGATTATGATGCGCATGACGCGCTGATCGCCATCGCCGAGGGCTCTGTCGTCGCCGTCGACAACCGCCGCCGGCTGTCGCCGGACAATTTCCTGCGCAGCCAGGCGGATATGGCGCGGCTATTCGCCGATCTGCCGGAAGCGATCGACAACACCGTCGAGATCGCTCTGCGCTGTTCCTACTATCCCAGGAATCGCAACCCGATCCTGCCACGCTTCACCGGCGGCGACGTCGCCGACAATGACGCCGCCGTGCAGGCGGAGGCCGACGAACTGGCCCGTCAGGCGCATGAGGGGCTCGACGCGCGGCTGGCAGCGCATGGCCCGACTCCCGGCTACACGGTCGAGCAATATCGCGAGCGGTTGAATTTCGAGCTCGGCATCATCACCAAGATGAAGTTTCCCGGCTATTTCCTGATCGTTGCCGACTTCATCAAATGGGCCAAGTCACAGGGCATTCCGGTCGGACCGGGCCGTGGTTCGGGCGCAGGTTCCCTGGTCGCCTATTCGACGACCATCACCGACATCGATCCGCTGCGCTTCTCGCTGCTGTTCGAGCGCTTCCTCAATCCCGACCGCGTGTCGATGCCCGACTTCGACATCGACTTCTGCCAGGATCGCCGCGAGGAGGTCATCCGCTACGTCCAGCAGAAATACGGCCGCGACCAGGTCGGCCAGATCATCACCTTCGGTACGCTGCAGGCACGCGCCGTGCTGCGCGACGTCGGCCGCGTGCTGCAGATGCCCTATGGCCAGGTCGACAAGCTCTCCAAGATGGTACCGCAGAACCCGGCCAATCCGGTCAAGCTCGCCGACGCCATCGCCAACGAGCCGCGCTTTGCCGAAGAGGCCGAGAGGGAGCCGATCGTCCAGACGCTGCTCGACATGGCGCAGAAGCTGGAGGGCCTCTACCGGCACGCTTCGACACACGCCGCCGGCATCGTCATCGGCGACCGGCCGCTGTCGGAACTGGTGCCGATGTACCGCGATCCGCGCTCGGACATGCCGGTCACCCAGTTCAACATGAAATATGTCGAGCAGGCCGGGCTGGTGAAGTTCGACTTCCTCGGCCTGAAGACCCTGACGGTGCTGGAGACAGCGGTGAAACTGATTCGCCGTCGCGGCATCGAGATCGACCTGGCGACGATCCCGCTCGACGATCCCGAGACCTACGCCATGCTGTCGCGCGGCGAGGTGGTCGGCGTGTTCCAGGTGGAAAGTGCCGGCATGCGCAAGGCGCTGATCGGCATGCGGCCCGACTGCATCGAGGACATCATCGCGCTGGTCGCGCTCTACCGGCCGGGGCCGATGGAGAACATTCCGACCTACAATGCCAGAAAGCATGGCGAGGAGGAGATGGCGTCGATCCATCCCAAGATCGACCATCTGGTGAAAGAGACGCAAGGCGTCATCGTCTACCAGGAACAGGTGATGCAGATCGCGCAGGAGCTTGCCGGCTACTCGCTCGGCGAAGCCGATTTGCTGCGCCGCGCCATGGGCAAGAAGATTCGCGCCGAGATGGACAAGCAGCGCGAACGCTTCGTTTCGGGCGCGGTCGAGCGCGGCGTCGGCAAGCCGCAAGCCGACTTCATTTTCGACCTGCTGGCCAAGTTCGCCGACTATGGTTTCAACAAGTCGCACGCCGCGGCTTACGCGGTCGTCTCGTACCAGACCGCCTATCTCAAGGCGCATTATCCGGTCGAGTTCCTGGCGGCGTCGATGACGCTCGACATGGGCAACACCGACAAGCTCGCCGATTTCCGCCAGGATGCGCTGCGCCTCGGCATCGAGGTTCTGGCGCCGTCGGTGATATCGAGTTTTCGTCCGTTCGAGGTCGGTGAGAACCGCATCTACTATTCGCTGGCCGCGCTCAAGGGCGTCGGCGATACGGCAGTCGAGCACATCGTTGCCCAGCGTGGCGAAAAGCCGTTCAAGAACCTCGCCGATTTTTGCGAGCGGGTCGATCCGAAGATCGTCGGCAAGCGCGTCTTCGAAAGCCTGATCATGGCCGGTGCGCTCGACTGCTTCGGCCATGATCGTGCGTCGATGCTGGCGGGCGTGGAACGCATGATGGGGCTGGCGTCGCTGGCACAGCAGAACGCGGTCTCCGGCCAGCACGACATCTTCGGCGCTTCGCTCGGCGCCCAGTCGCAGGCGCTCAATCTGCCGGCGACGGAACCGTGGCTCGCCGCCGACCGACTGCACCGCGAATTCCAGGTGGTCGGCTTCTACCTCTCGGCGCATCCACTCGACGAGTACAAGGCGGCCCTGCAGAAGATGCGGGTGCAGACGTGGGCCGAGTTTTCGGCGGCCGTCAAGCGCGGTGCCGCCGCCGGCCGTCTAGCCGGCACGGTGACATCCCAGCAGGAACGCAAGACGCGTACCGGCAACAAGATGGGTGTCATCGCCTTTTCCGATACATCCGGCCAGTACGAAGCCGTGCTGTTTTCGGAAGGACTGGCGCAATATCGCGACCTGCTCGAGGCCGGCCGCTCCGTCGTCATCACGGTCGCGGCCGAGGACAGGCCCGAAGGCGTCAATCTGCGCATCAACTCGGTACAATCGCTAGAGGACGAGGCAAGCCGCATCCAGAAGGCGCTGCGCATCTTCGTGCGCAACGCCGCGCCGATCAACACACTGGCTGGGCAGCTTGCCGTCAGGGGCGAGGGCCAGGTGAGCTTCGTGCTGATCAAGGAAGAAGGCGAGGGGGAAATCGAGATCGAGCTGCCGAACCGCTACCGGATCTCCCCACAGATCGCCTCGGCGATGCGAGCGGTGCCGGGCGTGGTCGAAGTGGAATTGGTGTGACCCCCGCTCTTCCGGGCTGGCTGCATTTCGCCGGGCGGTTCCTGCAGCGAACGCCACCGCAATCATCATGAAAGCGGCAGGCACGGGCGGATCACAGGCGGTTTCAACCCTGGCCCGGCTGCGCGACTGGCTGCGCAAGCTCTATCACGGGCGCACGCCGGCGGCTTTCCGGTTCCAGGTGGTGGCTGTCGTCATCGACCTCGCCATCATCGTTTTCTTTATCGCGACGCCGGTTCTCCAGGATAAGCCGTCATTCCTCTGGCTCGACTATTCGGCGGCCGCTCTCGTCGCTGCGGACCTGGTTGCCCGGCTGCTGGCTTCCAACGACATGCTGCGGCTGATGAAGCAGCCGACATCGTGGGTCGATGTCTTCATCCTGTTGACGCTGCTGATGCCGACGGCGTTGGCCAATCTCGCTTTCCTGCGCATCCTGCGGCTGTGGTCGCTGTCGCGCAGCGGTTCGCTCTGGCGGCATTTCGAGATGCGCGGCTTGCGGCCCTGGCGCGAAGCGAGCCAGGCGGTCATCAACCTTTTGACCTTTCTGTTCGTCGTCACCGGCTTCGTCTACACCTTCTTCTTTCGCACCGGCGCCGGCCTCGAAAACTACATCGACGCGCTTTATTTCACCGTCGCCACGGTAACGACGACCGGCTTCGGCGACATCGTGCTGCCGGGCATGGCCGGCAAGCTGACGGCGATCGTCACCATGATCATCGGCATATCGCTGTTCGTCAGGCTGGCGCAGGATCTTCCGGCCGGCCAAGGTGTTCTTTCCCTGCCCGCAATGCGGCTTGCAACGGCATGAGCCGGATGCCGTGCATTGCAAGGCCTGCGGCCATCTTCTCAACATCCCCGACGAGGGAAACTGACCAGCGGCGGTGTTACGACGCTACCACGTCGGCCGGCCTTATCGCCTTGCGCTGGAGATTGAGCAGATTGCCCATCAGGATCAGCAGCGCGCCGCTGGCGGTGAAGGCGTCGGTCTGTTCCTGACACAGCAACCAGCCATGGCATACTGGATGTGCCGCTCTTACGACGAGAGCATAAAATTCCGCCAATTACTTGATGAACCACATAATCCGCCGACGGGCACGGCTCTCGTATATCATTGACTAACTTGTTCTTGATAGTGTTGCTGCTAGGCAGCGGAAATGTTGGGCGTAGCCTGGTTGTCAGTAAGGCCTACGATGGGCGGAGCGAGGCACGATGATCGCGAAGGCAGATTTTGCGGGGGTCCAGACCGATCTGAATGTCCCGCGCGCCGATGATGCGGGGGCGCCTCTCGTATCGGCCATTATTCCTTGCCTGAACGAAGAGCGCACGCTCGGCATCTGCATCCAAAAGGCTCTCGATGCTTTTGCAAAGCGGGGTATCGAGGGCGAGGTGGTCGTCGGAGACAATGGGTCGAGCGATCGGTCGGTTGAGATTGCGGAGTCCCTCGGTGCGCGCGTCGTGCACCAGGGGGTCAAGGGATACGGCGCGGCGATTAGCGCGGCGGCTAAATCTGCACGAGGCAAGTATCTCATCATGGCGGATGCAGACGATTCCTACGACTGGAGCAGCCTCGGAGATTTCATCGACGCATTGGAGCATGGTGCCGAACTGGTCATCGGTGATCGCTTTGCGGGCGGTATCGAGCCGGGCGCCATGCCTCCGCTGCATCGATATCTCGGCAACCCGGTGCTTTCAATGATTGCCCGTTGGCTTCACCATTCTTCGATACACGATTTTCATTGCGGCATGCGCGGGTTGACCCGCGATGCGTTTCTGAGGATAGGCGCGCGCTCAACCGGCATGGAATTCGCCTCGGAGATGGTCATCAACGCGCATCGCGCAGGCCTCGTGATCCGTGAGGTACCGATCAAGCTCTATCCGGACAAGCGTGGCCGTCCACCCCATCTGCGCTCATTCCGTGACGGTTGGCGACACCTGCGACTGATCGTAGCCCATGCACCCGATACCATGTACCTTATACCGGGACTGACCTTGCTGGTGATTGGCATTGCTGGCCTTGCGATCCTCGCTGCGGGGCCTGTCCGGATCGCCGGGTGGTATTTCGGAATTCACTTCGTCGCACTCTCGGCAATGGCGACACTGATTGGTCTTTCGGCGATCCTTTTTGGCATGCTGGCCAAGGTGGCGATCGCTATTTATCACCCAGTCCACGGAGGCCGAATCGTGCCCTGGCTGATGCGCGGTCGCCCGTTGGAATGGCTGCTCTTCTCAGGTGGCGTGCTCGCAGTGGCCGGCTTTGTTGCGGACCTGTTGCTGGCGCTGCACTGGATTTTTGTCGGCGGGCCGATGGAGCGGTCGGTGCACCTGACCTTTGTGATCACCACCGCCTGCGTGGCAGGCATGTCCATGGTGTTATCCGGTTTCGTGCTCAAGCTGCTGCTTGATAATTTGGATGACAGGCCGCCCGACTGGCTTCCAGGCGGGAACTCGAGCAGGTAGCTGCGTGGGCGAAAAGCCATTTCTGTCCGTCGTCATGCCGGTCCACGAAGGTGAGGCATGGATTGGCGCGACACTTGAATCGCTGGCTGCTGAGCCGACCGGCGATCTGGAAATAATCGTTATCGACAGCAGTTCGACGAGCGCCACTGCTGCCATCGTCGAACGATTTGCCCACCGATTGCCCCTTCGGCTGCTTCAGCGAAGGGATCTTGCGCCTTGGCAAACAAAGACCAATTTAGGCGTCGAGTTGGCGGCCGCCGATCACGTCTGCATCCTCCACCAAGATGACCTGTGGCTGCCCGGGCGCGTCGAGGCCGCCCACCGCTGGCCCGCGACCTCATCCGAAGCCGGGCTTCATTTGGCCCCGACCGCCATCATTGACCGCTACGGCCGCCGAATTGGGCGCTGGAACTGCCCTTTGCCGGCTGACGAGGTGCTCGGAACTCAATTCCTGCTGGAGCGGCTGCTTGTTCAAAACTTTGTCTCGGTGCCCGCTCCGATATTCCGCAGAACCGCATGGCTGGAATGCGGAGGCATGGATGAGAAACTCTGGTATACGGCAGATTGGGACATCTGGGCGAAGCTCGCCAGTATCGGTCCTGTCGTTTATCACGACGAGATCACTACGGCCTTTCGGGTTCACGGCGGTTCGTTGACTGTAGCTGGATCCCGTGACGTTAGCGAATTCCGGTCGCAAATGCAGATTGTCCTGGAGCGCCATCTTTCCCGGCTTCCGGCGAGCAGCCGACGCTGGGTTGAACCTGCCGCTCTGGCGTCGATCAGCGTTAATGTCTCGCTGGCCGCCGCGTCGGGCGGCGACTTGAGAGCTTTGGTTCGCGCGGCTCGTGCTGTGCTGTCGCTCGGGCCGATGGGAATAAGGCGCTATTTGCGCGACTCGCGGTTGCGCGAGCGTGTTGTGTGCCGGCTTCGCGCCAAACTGACGGGAGCTTTCTGAGGCCGATGCCCAATCCAATTATATCCACGGATGAGCCGATGGAACAGGAGCGTGACGCGGGCATCCGCAAAAGACCGCTTTTGGAACGGGGCTGGCGATACACGCTAGTGGGGTTGATGTGCGCCATTGCGCACAACGCCATCATGATTGTGGTCGATCACTTGGGGGGACATTACCTGCTGGGCATCCTGATCTCATTCCTGGCTGTCACGCCGATCGGATACGGACTGCATAGCCGGTTCACTTTCGCGGAGCCACTTCGCCTGAAGGCATTCACGCGTTTCGCAGGAGGCGTGGTCGCGGCTTATCCGATCTCGGTAGCTATGATGGTCGTCCTCTGTTCCGGCTTCGACCTTAGTGTTCCGATTGCAACCCCAATCGCCACCATCGCCCTATTCGCCTGGAACTTTGCTGCCGCGCACTGGGCTATCCTGCCGCGTCTCCATCTGTACCCCGCTGCCGTGCCGACGGCACCCACTCACCCGGCGAAACGCCAATCAGCAAGAAACGAGGAATAAGAATGCTGGCACCAGGTCAGGTCGCGCGCAGGGTTCTCGGCCGCCATTTTGAGCCGGTCGGCAATGTGTATCGTCGTGTGTTCGTCAACCTCAACCTGATCGCGGATTTTCTTGACGGTGAGTTGCCGAACGGCGCGAAGATCGTGGACATCGGCGGCGGTGACGGCGCGCTTATCGAGCGGCTCCTAAATCGACGCCCTGACCTAGCTGTTACGATGTGCGATCTAGCTCCTTCAATCGGTACATTCTTGAGCGACGTACATCGGGCGAGGGTTGTACTTCTGCCTGCGACTGATCTCACCGAGGTTACTGGGCTTTACGATGCTGTCACGATTTCCGACGTCATCCATCACGTGCCGGTCGATCAACGCGACTCATTTTTCAAATCGCTGGCCAGCAGCTGCGAACGCTGGGCTTGCCGGAAGATCATCTTGAAGGACATTGAGCCGGGCGGCGTGCGCGCCACGCTGTCGCTTCTGGCGGACCGGCACATCACCGGAGACAAGCATGTCGTGCTGTTTTCACGCTCGGACTTTGCCGTCATGGCGCGACGGTATTTCCCAAAGGCGCAGAGGGTATCGGCTGTACCTGACTGGCCGAACTATTGCGAAGTGTTGAGTTGGTAGTCTCTGAACATTTTGACCTGCAGGGATGTCCCGCGATCAATGCCACCGCCCCGGGTTATGAGGGTGTTCGGCGCGATGGTGCGGGCGTACAGCCCGTTGAATTATTTGGTCGCGATGGTGCCGAGCATACTGGCGATCCGATGACTCTCGGGGCGATCGACAAGCAATTTGTCGATGAATTTGAGCGGGAATGTCAGCGTCAAGACCGCTCCTTTCGCCAACATGTAGCGGGTCCGGTTCTCCCGACCCACTATCACGCCGACGTACTCGGAAAGGATGTTGACGATTGCGCTCGTCGGTCCCTGATGCGTTTGAACCTCAACCCTTCCGAACCGCCGAAGAAGCTGCTCGATCCCGTCTTTCGTGAAGTTGCAGTAATGGGCAGGGTAGCCATGGTAGGGAAACAAGAACGGGTTGATGCACAGCAGCTTGCCGCCTGGTTTTAGGACGCGGAGCACTTCATCAACGACCGCAGCCGGATTGGGAACATGCTCGATCACGCTGTCCAGAATGATGTAATCGACTGAATCGCTCGGGAGTGGGGTGCGCTCAATATCCGCAACGAGATCGACATTCGGCGCCGGGAACAAGTCAATGTTGAGCACATCGGAGCGGATGCGCCGAGCGCCGGAACCGAACTCGATGACTATGGAGTGTGGAGGCACCGATGCTAGAAACGAATTCAGTGTGTCATGCGGTGAATACTCGCTTGTTATGAGCCGCTTCAGCAAATTGTAAAAGCGGGCGCGGGTGCTGGTGCCGGCATACGCCTCTTCATGGAAGCTGGCGTCGAAGCCTTGCCTTGTCGGTGGCTCGGCAAAGAACGGAATGCCTTTTCGAATGGGATAAATGGCTGAGCAGGACTTGCATGTTAGGGCATCGGGGCCTGTCACCAGCGCAGCATAGCAGGCTGGGCAGACAAGACCCGACGTGAATTTCGGTTGCAGCACGCGCGGTCCTTTCGAGTCTCCACACTATTGGGGAGAGCAGGTTACGATGGATGACTATAGGCCTTTCTTAACGAGCGAAGGCTAACAGTTGTTAAAATCCGCTCAGCGCGAGCTAAACGCGCGGACTCTGCAAGAACCCACTACACATGCGCGACCAAACAAAATCACGCAACGCGGTTTCGGCACGGTATTCGACAAGCAACCGCGCCGGGACCGAGGCGAAGCCGCCTCGCCAAACGGGCTGTTTGCGTTTGTGGAGCGGTAGCAGTCGAAGTGGCGAGGTGATGCACTTTCTGGCACGCCGGCGGGCCCTGGCCTGAGCCAGGGTTGGGGGTATCTTGGACACGCAAGAATTTGGACACAGATCAAGCCAGCCATTCGGTCTCGGGCAACGCCCGGCGACGATTTTTCTGAGTGTCCTGATCGCACTTAAGATCGTTTTGCTCTTCACCTTGGCTTGGAATGCTCGCTTCGTCATGGACGAATTCGTCCAACTCGGATGGGCCAAATATTTCTCCAACGGTCTCTTCGATACGATCTGGCACCCCAAGGCGGTCGGCTACGCGGTCTTCTACGAGATCGCCCACCTGATCGGTTGGGATGCCAGGTCGATCCTGCTTGCCGGCCGTATGCAGACTGCGCTGCTGGCGTGCGCGACCATTGCTTTGGTCTACGCATGCGCTCGCGCACTTGGAGAGGATCGGATCCGTGCCTTGGTCATTGTCCTCCTCCTCTTGTGCTTCTCGAATTTCATGGAGCGCATCTTTCGCACCATCGCCGAACCACTGGCAGTGTTCTTCGCGGTGGCGGCGCTGCTGGTCGTCCTGCGGGCACGTGAATTGAGCGGACGGCAGCTTGTCGCTGCCGGCATCCTAAGCGGCCTGTCGTTCCTCGCGACGCAGAAATCGATCTATTTCAATCTTGCGCTTGGCCTTGGTCTGGTCGCCGACGCGGCTTTGGCGAAACGCTATGCGGCAGGCATGGCGCGCGGCGCATGGCTTATGCTGGGATGGGCCGTTCCCATAATCGCCTATTGCTTTATCTTCGGCGGCGCCGACCCTGTTTCCATTGCCAGGAACCTCGTATTCGGTCCTCTTGAGATTGCTGCGCGCGGGGGCGGTGATTATGGGGGGCTGAGGCGATTCGTGTTTCAGACGCTCGCGCGAAACTATGTTCTTTATGTCTTCTGTTTCGCCGGCATGGCTCTGTCCCTGATGCAGATCATGAAACTCGATGAACGAAGGCGAATTGCCCTGATCTTCTCTGTCGTCATCACGGTGCTGGTTTTCGCGCACGACCAGCCGTGGCCCTACGTGTTCATCATGGCGTTGCCATTCATGTCATTATGGTCATTGACGCTGCTCGACGGCGTCGCAGCCCGCGTGCGTTACCTGCGCCTTGCGTGGACAGCGCTCGTCACGGCCATGGCTATAAGCTTCGTTGCCAATGTACTTTACCTTCGCTTCGACAATGCGGCCCAACTTGAACTGGTCGCGCGCGCAGAGTCATTGCTCGCGCCCGATGAGCGGTATTTCGACGGCATCGGGATGCTGCCAAATCGGCAGGAACCGACAACTTTGTGGCTCGATCAGCACTCTATATTCGCGACCTTGCTGGAAGGCAGGAGTTCCGAGGCCTACAATGTCTTTAGCGAGTCTCCGCCGAAGATGATCCTGTGGTCCTACAGAATGGACAAGATCTATCCCGTGGTCGCGCCTCAGATTGCGAACAGTTACGTCAGCGTCGCACCAAATCTCAGAATCGCTGGCAGTCGCCTTCATCCCGGTGAGAAGAAGATTTTCGACGTTCCGATTGCTGGAAGCTATGCACTCTACAGTGCAACCGGGACTCCCTTGCAAGGCTCGGTCGAAATTGATGGCGCCGTGCTTGATCCGCCATTTCACCTCCCGACCGGATCGAAAACCCTGACATTGCAAACCGGGTCAGGCGAAACATTGCTGCTGCCAACAGGTTCGTACGCCGGACACTTCAAGGCGGGCAGTGACAACGATCTTCTATTTGATGGCGTCTATGACTGAGCCGAGTACCGCTCGATCGAGGCGAGTGGCGGCAGTCGTATCGACGCCAGCCAACCTGTCGGATCGTAGCGACCGAACCAGGCAACTGACTGGGCGAATAGCCTTATAGCTGGGAGGCGACGACTTCGGCAGGCTGCGGCGCCTTGCGCTGGAGATTGAGCAGATTGCCCATCAGGATCAGCAGCGCGCCGCCGGCGGTGAAGGCGTCGATCTGCTCGCTATAGAGCAGCCAGCCGATCAGCGCCGACAGCGGCACACGCAGGAAATCCATCGGCGAAATGACGGTCGCGTCGGCATAGCCAAGCGCTCGGGCCATGCAGAAATGCGACGACATGCCGGTGAAGGCGATCAGCACGATCCATGGCCACAGTTCCAGGGGCGGGTTGCGCCACGTATAAAGCGCTGGAACGAGGCCGACCACCGACTGGATGATCAGCATCCAGAAGATGATGCGCACGACGCTGTCCGTTCGCGTCAGCGATTTGACCGTGACCACCGAGATGCCGAAGCAGACGGCGGCACCGAGCACGACGAGATGTCCGGGATCGACCGAGCCGACACCGGGGCGCACGATGATCACCACGCCGATCAGCCCCAGGACGATCGCCGCAAGCTTTGGCCGGGAGAGCCTTTCGCCGAGAAAAATCACCGCCAGGATAGCCGTCCAGATCGGTGTGGTGAATTCGATCGAGATCAGCACGGCCAGCGGGATCAGCGTTAGCGCGTAGAGCCAGGCCGCCTGGCCGGTATAGTGGATGACGTTGCGGGCGATATGGGCGATGGGGCGCTGCGTGCGCATCGCGGCAAAGCCGCCGCTCATCATCACCAGCGGCAGAAGGATGAAAAAGCCGATCACCGAGCGCAGTTCCAGCACCTGGAAGACGTTGAGTTCGGCTGTCGTGGCGCGGCCGGCGACCGACATCGCCAGGAACGAGGCGATCGACAACGCCATCCAGAACGCGGCCTTTGGAATCGAAGGGGTAGGTGTCATGCCGGCTGTGTCGCAGGACGGAGCTTTTGCCGCAATCGCTAGCCGCTGCATTCTTCTGGGCCAGTCGCCAAGGCTGGATGTTGCAAAACAGTCATGCTGCGGGCGGAACCTGAAACGGCAAGGGGCGTTGAGCCCGCGTAGCCAGCCGTGCCTGCGTTGTGAACTGTCCCACCTTTTTCGAGATCGACAAGGAGAGTTTCGATGAGATTATTCGCACAATTCGGCCTTGCTGGATGTCTGTTGGTTGCGGCAGGCACCGCGCATGCCGACGAGGCCAAATTTCTCCAGTCGTTCAGGGGCGATTTCGCCGGCAAGGGTATCGTCAAGGTGACCACAGACGCGCCAACGGTGAATGTGTCCTGTAACTTCAAGTCGAACGCGACGTCGACCTCATTGTCGCTCGACGGCAATTGCCGTGGACTGATTGTGGTGACGCGCGCCATCAGCGCGGATCTGAAAGCCAGCGGTGCCAGATATAGCGGCACCTATGTCGGTTCTCGTACCGGGCCGGCGCAACTCAACGGCAGCCGCTCCGGCAACGCGATCAATGTCGGCATCCGCTGGGCCAAGGAGGTCAATGGTGACCGAAGGGCACAGATGAGGGTCGAGAAACGCGGCGAGAACGGCATGCGGCTGACTGTCGTCGACACCGATCCGAAAACCGGCAAGAGCGTGGTGACGAGCAGGATAGACCTGCAGCGCAGTTGAATCTCAACGCAGCGATATGCAGCGTCACTCCTCGAGTGGTTCCGGCGGGTGGGCGTCGCGGCTCTTGCCGAAGGTATAGCCGGTTTCAACCGCCTTGCGGCCGAACTTGTCGCGCAGGGCGTCGATAGCGCCTTCGGCCATGGCGCGCTTGCGCGACTGGACGTCGACCAGATCGGGCGGGTCGGCCTTGTCGTCGTCCGAGAGGTCGCTGACGCCGATGCCGAGCAGCCGGTATTTCGTGCCATCGGTTTCCTTGCGCAGAAGTTCCACCCCGGTCTGAAAGATGCGGTCGGCGAGCCGGGTCGGGTCGCCGAGTTGGCGGTTGCGCGTGCGCAGCTTGAAATCCTGGGTCTTCAGCTTCAGCACCACGGTGCGCCCGGCAATGCCCGATTTCTTCAGCCGTGCCGAGACCTTTTCCGAAAGGCCCCTCAGCACCGCAACCAGCTCATCCAGCGAAGCGATGTCGGTGTCGAAGGTGGTTTCGGCCGATACGCTCTTGGCGTCCTGGTCGGGGTCGACGCGGCGGACGTCCTCGCCGCGCGAAAGGCGGTAGAGCCGGTCGCCCATGGTGCCGTAACGCCGCATCAGGTCGCCACGGTCCATCTGCTGCAATTGGCCGATGGTGCGGATGCCGTCCCGCTCCAGCGTGGCGTTGAACGCCTTGCCAACGCCCCAGATCATGGTCACCGGCTGTACCGCCAGGAAGCCGACCGCCTCGGCTTCGCCGATGACCGAGAAGCCGCGCGGCTTGCGGAAGTCCGACGCTATCTTGGCGAGGAACTTGCAATAGGACAGGCCGGCCGAAACGGTGATGCCGATCTCCTTCTCGACCGCCAGCGCGAAGCGCGCCAGCACCACCGCCGGTGGCAGGCCGTGCAGCCGTTCGGTGCCGGCGAGGTCGAGAAACGCCTCGTCGATCGACAGCGGCTCGACCAGCGGCGTCAGCGCCTGCATCATGGCGCGCACCTCGCGGCCGACGCGCACGTATTTTTCCATGTTGGGGCTGATGACGACCGCCTCGGGGCAGGCTTCGAGCGCCTTGAACATCGGCATTGCCGAGCGCACGCCCTGGATGCGGGCGATGTAGCAGGCGGTGGAGACAACACCGCGCTTGCCGCCGCCGATGATCAGCGGCTTGTCCTTGAGCGCCGGATTGTCGCGCTTTTCGATCGCCGCATAGAATGCATCGCAATCGATATGAGCCAGATGCAGCCGGTAAAGCTCGGGATGACGCGCGAGCCTTGGACTGCCGCAGCGCTCGCAACGGCGCGTTTCGCTGCGCTGAAATGTCAGGCAGTCGCGGCAAAAACCGTGGTGAGGATTGTTGACAGGAGCCGCCATTTGTGGGAACATAAAGAGAACAAACGCAATAGTACGACAGCGCAAGACCAGCGACAAGGGTGGTCTGGGGAGAACGCATGAGCACGACCATAGCGCCATTGACGCCCGCGCTATGGGCGGATTTCGAGGATCTCTTCGGCAAGCAGGGTGCCTGTTACGGCTGCTGGTGCACGCATTTCCGTATGGCGCCGGCGGTGCGCCGCGAAAGCAGCCGGGAGCGCAACAAGGACCACATCAAGGCGCGCATCGAAGCCGGCCCGCCGCCGGGTTTGCTGGCTTTCGAGGATGGCCAGGCGGTCGGCTGGATGCAGATCGGACCGCGCTCCGACGTGCCCGAATGGAACAATCAGGGCAGGGGTTCGGCACCGATCGATCCCGCCGACGCCGCGGATCCGGCCGTCTGGGCAATCTCCTGCTTCTTCATCCGCAGCAAGGCGCGGGGCAGGGGCATCACGCATCGCCTGGTCGAAGGCGGCATCGATTTCGCCCGCAAGAATGGCGCACGGCTGGTCGAGGCCTGCCCGATAGACCTGTCTCGCGATTCGCGCTCGATCGGCCTGTTCGTCGGCTCGTCGCGGGTCTTCGAGAAGGCCGGCTTCGAAAGGCTCGTGGAACGTAAGGCGGGCCGGCCGCTGATGCGGCTCGTGCTTTGATCGAGACGTTCCGCCCTGATAGCGTTGCGGATCCCGCCTTGCGGTTGCGGCGGTAATTTCATACCAGACGAACGAAGCGTTCCTTCTAAAGCGCATGCGCTTCAGGTTTTTTTGTTTATGCATGTCGTTCTCCCAAAACCGGGGACCCACTTTTGGGCGACATGCATTGTGTCAAACGGAGAATTCGCGTGAACCGTACCCTGCCATTCGTTTTCCTCCTTGCGTTGAGTGCACCTGCTTTCGGTCAGACTGTCGACAGTCAGGGTGCGAAGCAATTGTCCGACGACTTGTCCCGCTATGTCGGCAAGCAGGCGATCGACAAAGGCATCCTGAAGGTTTCGCTCGAGGGCAACGCCTACAAGATCCTGTTTGATTTCAAGGCACTTGCCGCATCATTCCCGGAGCAGAAGCTGCTGAAGTTCGACTTCGCTCCCTATGCGCTGATGGTCAAGCCGCGCAGCGATGGGTCCTGGGACGTCTCGATGGATTTCTCGCAAAGCGCTTCCTTCGAGTTCAACGGACCCGAGGGGCTGCAAAGTACGCAGTTTTCGATCAAGGACGGCAAGGGCTCGGGCGTCTACGACCCCAATCTGGCGGCCTTCACCAGCGGTACCAGTTCGATGGCCGGCATGACGATGGCATCGAAGGATGCCAAGCAGCGCATGGAAGCCAGCACTGGCGCCGGCACCGCGACCATTGCCGCGACCAAGTCCGCGACTGGTGGCGTCGATTTCACGACCTCGCAAAAGGTGTCGAGTTTTGTCGAAGCGATCAATTTCGACGATCCAGAGAGCGGGCTGAAATTCCCGGTCACCGTCAGGTCGCCGGAGCTGTCGGTCGAAGCCAGCGGCAAGGGCGTGCGGACAAAGCCGTTGCTCGATCTCCTGGCATTTGCGGTGGCGAATGAAGACGAGGCGACGCTGAAGGCCAACCAGGCGCAGCTCAAATCGCTTCTGCTCGCCGCCTTGCCGCTTTGGGAGCGTGTCGAGGGAACCTACGGCTTCAAGGATTTCGCCGTGGAAAGCCCGGTGGGCAATTTCGGCGCCACCCAGCTCTCCACTGCGTTCGGAAGCGACGGCGTCGCCCAGAACGGCACGATTACCTATGGCATCAAGGCTTCGGGGCTGACCGTGCCGCAGCAGCTTCTGCCGAGCTGGAGCGTGGGGCTGCTACCCACCGACATCGACCTGAACTTCGGCGGCGCCAACATCGATCTCGACAGCATGGCGAAGAAGGCGATCGAGGCCTTTGATCTCAATCAGGATCCGCCATTGTCGGCTGATTTCGGCGAGCAGCTCAAAGCCGACTTCATGGCCAAGACGCCGAAGGTCGTGCTCGGCCACAGCACGGTGAAGAACAAGGACACGGAGATCGCGCTGGAAGGCGAGATGACGTTCCCCGGCGAAAAGCCCGAAGGTAGCGTGACCGTCGATGTCGCCGGCTTCGACAAGATGGTCGAAGGCCTGCAAGAGGCGGCAAAGTCGGAGCCAGAAGTGGCGCAATACGTGCCCGTCGCACTCATGGCGAAAGGGGTTGGCAAGACGCTGCCCGATGGCCGGCTGGAATGGGTCGTCAACGCGAAAGCGGACGGTTCGGTCAGCGTCAACGGCGTCATGCTGAAACCCGCCGATCCGGCCGTGGACGACAGTGTCGATGATGATGACAGCGGGGACGATAGCGGTGACGACAGCGGCGGGGCAGGAGCGAACTGAACCCTTGAGAGCGGGGCTTTAGAGCCCCAGCGCGCTCGCGATCTTCGGCGCGGCCTCATGCCAGTCCTGGACGACGACGACGTTGTCCGGCACCGGCGGCAGGAATGCGCGCAGCGAATTGTCGGCCATCAAGTGGAACAGCTCTGCATCGGCGACCGCATCCTGCACAGACGCCAGATTGCGCGGCTGGTCGTCGACGAAGACGACCGGCCGGCCGGCCTTGCCGCGAAGCTTGGCCACCGCCGGCCCCTTGGCCATTTCAGTGGTCAGAAGCGGGTAGCTCACCCCGAGGGCATCGAGATGGGCGCGGCGCACGGCCCGGTGTCGATGCGGCATAGCCGTAAGCAAGATGATTTCCGCGCGGTCGCCAAGCCCTGCCAAGGCTTCCGAAGCACCTTCCGTGATACTCTGCCAGTCGGCCTGCGCGTCGAAGAAATCGCCTAGAAGTGCGGTGACTTCGGGCTGTTCGACCAGGCGGCCGCTCGCCGTCTCGGCGATGTTTCCGGTCAGCTGAAAGGAGGCCAGCGTAAGATCATAGCCGCGCGCCCTGAGAAAATTCGGAAACGGGCGGATGAATTCGAGCAAGACGTCGTCGACGTCGAGCACCAGCAGCGGACGGTCGTCAGCCACCAGTTCCTCGATCTGGCGCGCGGTTTCGGGATCGTCGCTCATATGGAATGCTCGTGGTTGTCGTCGCCCAGCGGCAGCGCCCGCAAGGCCTTGCCGACAGCAGCCGGCGGCGTGCCGGTTTCCTCGGCAAAGCGCATCAGCGTCGGCTCGTGGGCGAGAATGAACTGCAGGACACCGGCCAGGAAACCCGGCTCGCTGGCAGCCTGACGGATCGAATGCGCCTCGATGCCGGTGATCGCCAGAAAGCGCGGCAGCAGCTCCGGATCGGAGGCGACGAAGCCCAGGGCCTTCACTGCAATCGATTCCGCCTCTTCGCGCATTGACGCTGCGTTTGCCATCACTACCTTCGGTGTGGAATGAGTCTCTCCCGCAGTAATGGCAAGAGTTGCTTGCGGCAAGCCATTAGAGCGTGGCGCGCCCTTTGGACGCGCAAGGACGGGGTGGAATTTGCGCAGTTTTCCAGCCGCGGATTTCCGTTTCGTCAATGATATTGCCGTAAAGTGAAGCAGGGTTTGGTGCGTCTAGACATGGGCGCATGACGGTCGCCTTCGGGCGGAAGGACGACCGGGACGGGATATCGAATGCCGAAGAAGGTCATGATCGTCGAGGACAATGAGCTCAACATGAAGCTCTTTCGGGACCTCATCGAGGCAAGCGGTTACGAGACCGTGCGCACCCGAAACGGTCTGGAAGCGCTGGATCTGGCGCGCCAGCACCGGCCGGATCTCATCTTGATGGATATCCAGCTGCCTGAAGTGTCGGGGCTGGAGGTGACCAAATGGCTGAAGGAGGATGACGAGCTGCATGTCATCCCGGTCATCGCGGTGACCGCCTTCGCGATGAAGGGCGACGAGGAGCGCATCCGCCAAGGTGGCTGCGAGGCCTATATTTCGAAACCGATCTCGGTGCCGCGTTTCATCGAAACCATCAAATCCTATTTGGGCGATGCGTGATGTGCCCTTTCAGCCGAGCCGGAGCCTTGTGAAATGACTGCGCGGATCCTCGTCGTCGACGACATCCCTGCCAATGTGCGGCTGCTGGAAGTCCGCCTGCTGGCCGAATATTTCGAGGTGCTGACCGCTACAAACGGGCCGGACGCGATCGAGACCTGCGAGAACGGCAAGGTCGATGTTGTGCTGCTCGACGTGATGATGCCCGACATGGACGGGTTCGAGGTCTGCCGGCGGCTGAAGAGCGATCCGGCGACATCGCACATTCCGGTGGTCATGATCACCGCGCTCGACCAAGTTTCCGACCGCGTGCGCGGGCTCGAGGCCGGCGCCGACGATTTCCTGACCAAGCCGGTCAACGATCTGCAGCTGATGACGCGCGTCAAAAGCCTGGTCCGCTTGAAGTCGCTGACCGACGAGTTGCGGCTGCGCGCCTCAACGACGCGCAACATCGGCATCGAAGAGTTGCTCAGCCGCAATTTCGCGTCCGAGGACACAATGCCGAAAGTACTTTTGATCGACGAGCGCAAATCATCCGTCGAGCGCATCCAGAAGATGCTGCGCGACCGCGCCGATCTCGATATCTCCAGCGATCCGCATGCCGGCTTCTTCCAGGCCGCCGAGACGTCCTATGAATGCGTGATGATCTCGACGGCGTTCGCCGATTTCGATCCGCTGAGGCTCTGTTCGCAGTTGCGCTCGCTGGATCGAACCCGCTTCGTGCCGATCATCCTGCTGGCGGAGGAGGGTGAGGAGGAACGCATCATCCGTGGCCTCGAACTCGGCATCAACGACTATCTGATGCGGCCGATCGACCAGCAGGAACTGACGGCGCGGCTGCGTACCCAGGTGCGCCGCAAGCGCTACAACGACCAGTTGCGCGCCAGCGTCACCCAGACCATCGAAATGGCGGTGACCGACGGCCTGACCGGGCTGCACAACCGCCGCTATCTCGACAGCCACCTGCAGACGCTGTTCGATCGCGCCGTGGCACGGCGCCGGCCGCTGTCGGTGATGATCACCGACCTCGACCGTTTCAAGGCGATCAACGACGCGCACGGCCATGACGGCGGCGACGAGGTGTTGCGGGAATTTGCGCGACGGCTGCGCAAGAATGTCAGGGGCATCGATCTTGCCTGCCGTTTTGGCGGCGAGGAGTTCGTCGTGGTGATGCCGGATACCGAGGGCGCGGTGGCCGAGAAGGTGGCCGAACGCATTCGCGCCGAAATTGCCCAGGCGCCCTTTGCCATCGGCCAGGACGGCAAGACGATCGCAGTCACGGTCAGCGTCGGTGTGTCGTCGGTGCTGAAGGGCGTGGATACGGTGGCGGCGCTGATGAAGCGTGCCGACCTCGCGCTCTACGAAGCCAAGAGCGGCGGCCGCAACCGCGTCGTTGCCAAGGCGGCCTAATCGGTTCAGCCCCAATTTTCCAGTCAACCCGACAGGGTTACCCGTTTACCTTAATCCAAGCGATTCGCGAGCCTTGGTTAAGAAACTGTTGATTTTCATAAGCTCTTGCGCAAGTGTGAAGGCCAAGACGAAGCCGGCACGAGGATAGACAGCCGGCTCCGATCTCCAGAATACCCCATGATGCTCAGGTCCGCCGCATCTCCTGGGTCCGTGGGGTCGGCCGGCCGGCGCTGGCACTTAGTGGCCTCCTCGTACCGCTGCCAAACGCCGACCGGCCCCCTTCTTTCCAAAAGAACATCAGAGTTCGGTGCCAAGGCACGGAACTCTGCGTTTTTGCGGGTGAAAATCCGGATATCGTCCTCAGGAACTGCCACAGCATATCGTCTTGCGCGACAAGCTTGTTTCGTGGCAACCGACAGCGGAAGAATACCGATCCCTTCCATTTCATACATATGGCGCACCAGGGGCTTGCGGCAAGACCCAGCTCCTCCCGTAAGACAGCGGCCCAAACCAAGGTACGCAAAACGGGAGTGACGATCATGATTTCAGATCATGCGGTGGTGATCGCTGGGGGCGGTCCGACGGGATTGATGCTGGCGGGCGAACTGGCGTTGGCGGGCGTCGACGTCGCCATTGTCGAACGACGGCCGGACCAGAAACTCGCGGGCCTGCGCGCCGGCGGCCTGCATGCCCGAACCATCGAGGTGCTCGATCAGCGCGGGATTGCCGATCGGTTCCTCGCGCATGGCCAGGTAGGCCCGGCCGTGGGCTTTCACATGATCCGCCTGGACATCAGCGACTTCCCAACCCGGCACAATTATCTTTTGGCGCTGCGGCAAAACCACATCGAGCGGATCCTGGCCGATTGGGTCAGCGAGATGAAGGTGCCGATCTATCATGGACAAGAGGTGGCGGGGTTTACCCAGGACGACAGCGGCGTCGATGTCAAACTGTCCAACGGCCACCGGCTGAAGACGACATATCTGGTTGGTTGCGACGGAGGCCGCAGCACCATTCGCAAATCAGCCGGTATTGAGTTCGCCGGATGGGATCCGACGATGAGCTGGATGATTGCCGAAGTCGAGATGTCGGAGGAGCCGGAATGGGGTTTTCGCAGCAACGCCATCGGAATTCATGCCCTGGGTAAGATCGAGGACGGCAAAAAAGTTGGCGTCGTGCTGACGGAACCGGGCCTGGAGGCCCGCGGCGAACCGTCCCTGCGCGAGCTCAGCGAGGCGCTGATTGCCATCTACGGCACCGATTACGGGGTCCACAGTCCGACCTGGCTCTCGCGGTTCACCGACATGACGCGGCAGGCCGCGAAATACCGCGACAGACGCGTCCTGCTGGCCGGCGACGCAGCGCATGTCCACCCGCCGATGGGCGGACAGGGCCTCAACATCGGCGTGCAGGACGCAGTGAACCTGGGATGGAAGCTCGCCCAGGTGGTCAAGCGGACATCACCGGAAAGCCTGCTCGACAGCTATCACACCGAACGCCATCCGGTCGCTGCCCGCGTGTTGCGCAACACGATGGCACAGGTCGCTCTTCGTCGTACGGATGACCGCACCAAGGCATTGAACGACATCTTTGCCGAGTTGCTTGGCATGGAGGAGCCCCGCAAACGGATCGCCGCTGAGATGTCCGGCCTAGGCGTCCACTACGACCTCGGCGAGGGGCATCCGCTGCTTGGGCGGCGAATGCCCGATCTCGATCTGGTCACCGCCAACGGGCCATTGCGGCTCTTCACCTTGCTGCACGAGGCGCGGCCAGTGCTGCTTAACCTCGGTGAGACCGGCAGGCTGGACATCGCACTCTGGGCTGATCGGGTCCGGCTGATCGACGCAAAATATGCCGGTGCCTGGGAGCTTCCCATCTTTGGTGAGGTTGCGGCGCCAACCGCAGTTTTGGTCCGGCCCGATGGCTATGTGGCTTGGGTTGGAGTGGGAACCCAACAGGGACTGCCGGACGCGCTGACGACTTGGTTCGGACCGTCTGCTGCTGCGGGTTAGCAGATACGGTCGAAATGGCCGGCACGATCTCCTGACACGCGTTGTCGCCATCATCAACAGCATGAAAAAGGATGGGCCTCCTGACAAGCAATTGACAGCATCTTTCGTCTGTGCAGAAATTGGTTGGACCATTGGACCACTTGGAGCAGATGTGGACCAGAACAGCCTGCCACCCATTCAGACGACGGCGCGCGACGACGCCGTGCTGAAGGCGTTGGTAGGGTTTGTTCGCGCCGAGGCGTTGCAGCCCGGCGAGAGGCTTCCAACCGAGCGTATTCTGGCCGAGCGGCTGAAAGTGAGCCGCAACACGGTGCGCGAGGCACTGACACGCTGGGAAGGGCTTGGCCTCGTCGAGCGCCGGCAAGGCAGCGGCACCTATCTCAAGGCGGCTGTTTCACCCGACATGCTGCACATGCCGCTGACGCTGGCAGGCGGCAATGATTTCACCTCACTCATGCAGACGCTGGAAATCCGCCGCGCACTGGAGGCGGAGGCTGCGGCGCTTTGCGCAGAACGCGCCAGCCAAGCCGACATCGCCGAGATCGCGCGCAAGCTCGACATCATGGAGCAGGCGTTCCGCACGCGCGACGGCATGTCGTCGGAAGAGGACTGGGAGTTCCACCAGGCGGTCTACCGGGTCTCGGGCAATCCGCTGTTCGAGCAGATCATCGCCGCCATGCATGAGCTGTTCCATCGCTTCTGGGAGCATCCGCTCGGCGTGCGCGACTTCGGCCACGCCAGCTTTCCCTACCACCGCACCATCTACGAACGCATAGCCGCCCGCGACCCGCAGGGCGCCCGCGCCGAAGCGCTCAAGCTGATCGCCACCGTCGAGGACGATCTGAAGCGCGGTGCCGCCAAACTCAAACTTTCGAGCCAGACATGAACGAGCATCCATCAGGTTTCGATCACGACTATCTTGCCGAGGCGGCAACACTGCTGGCTCATGACGAACCCTTCCCCGGCGGTGCGGTGGTGCCGCCGATCTATCAGACCTCGCTGTTCACCTTTGCCAACTATGCCGAGATGGCCGATACCTTTGCCGGCAAACGAAAGCAGCCGATCTATTCGCGCGGCGACAATCCGACGGTGATGGAATTCGAGGCGCGTGTGGCCGCGCTCGAAGGTGCCGAGGCAGCACGCGGCTTTTCCAGCGGCATGGCGGCAATCAGCGCCACCGTGCTTGCCTTTGTTGGCGCCGGCGAGCGCATCGTCGCCGTGCGCAATTGCTATGGCGATGCCTACCGGCTGTTCGAGCGGCTGTTGCCGCGGCTCAACATCAAGGTCGACTACGTCGACGGCTCCGACCCGGATGCGGTGGCTGCGGCACTTCCTGGTGCCAAGCTGTTTTATCTGGAAAGCCCGACCTCGATGATGTTCGAGCTGCAGGACATCGCGCATCTGACGCGGTTGGCCAAGGAGCAAGGCATCGTCACCACCATCGACAATTCCTGGGCGACGCCGGTGTTCCAGAAGCCGATCACGCATGGCGTCGATCTGGTGCTGCACTCGGCCTCGAAATACCTTGGCGGCCACAGCGATACCGTAGCCGGTGTGGTGGCGGGTTCCGCCGGCCATATCAAGCACATCAATGAGCAGACCTATTCCTATCTCGGCGGCAAGCTGTCGCCGTTCGAGGCTTGGCTGCTGCTGCGCGGCCTGCGCACACTGCCGCTGCGCCTGCCGCATCACATGCAAAGCGGCCTGACCATCGCCGAACGGCTGAAAGCGCATGGCAACGTCGAGCGGGTCAACCACCCCGTCTATTCGAACCATCCGGGCAAGGCGACGCTGGCCGGCTATGCCGGATTGTTCTCCTTCGAGGTGACGGACGATATCGACATCCCGGTCTTCGTCGACGCGCTGAAATATTTCCGCATCGGCGTCAGCTGGGGCGGGCATGAAAGCCTGGTCGTCCCGGCCAAGGCGTCGCTGGAGCAGACGCCGGGCCTGAATTCGATGGCGCGCTTCGGCGTCAGCCCCCGAACCATCCGCTTCAATGTCGGATTGGAGAGTGTCGAGGACCTGTGGGCGGATGTCGCCCAGGCCTTCGAAAAAGCCAGAAAATAACAAGCGGGTTCAAAATGGGAGTCTTGAACATGAAGAAACTGACCGTCATGCTTGCCACCGTTGCGGGGCTGGCGATTTCCGCCGGAGGCGCGCTGGCCGATTCGACCCTGAAAATGGTCGAAGTCATCACCAGCCCGCCGCGCACCGAATTCCTGAAAAAACAGATCGCCGAGTTCGAAACGGCCAACCCCGGCATCAAGGTCGAGCTGATCTCGCTGCCCTGGGGCCAGGCCTTCGAAAAATTCCTGACCATGGTGCAGGCCGGCGATACGCCCGACATCGTCGAGATGCCGGAACGCTGGATGGGCCTCTATGCCAACAACGCCCAGCTGGAGGATCTCGGCCCCTATATGGCCAAGTGGGACGACGCCAAGACGCTCGGCGACCGTGCCAAGCAGTTCGGCTCGACCGTCAACAACACCCAGTTCATGATCCCCTACGGCTACTATGTGAACGCGCTGTTCTGGAACAAGAAATTGTTCAAGGAGGCCGGCCTTGATGGCCCGCCGGCGACGCTCGATGATTTCATCGCCGATGCCAAGAAGATTTCCGCGATTCCCGGCAAGTACGGCTACTGCCTGCGCGGCGGGCCGGGCGCCTTCAACGGCATGCACATGTTCATGAACATCGCCGCCGGCAAGGGTGGCTACTTCAACGAGGACGGCACCTCGACGATCAACGAAGAAGGCTCGGTCAAGGGCTTGCAGATGCTGGCCGACATGTACAAGGACGGCCTGGCGCCGAAGGATGCGGTGAGCTGGGGCTTCAACGAAACCGTCACCGGCTTCTATTCCGGCACCTGCGCCATGCTCAACCAGGACCCGGACGCGCTGCTTGGCATCGCCGACAAGATGAGCGCCGACGACTTCGCCGTGGCGCCATTGCCGGTCGGACCGAGCGGCAAGTCCTATCCGACCCTTGGCTATGCCGGCTGGGCGATGTTTGCCAACTCGCAGCACAAGGACGACGCGTGGAAGCTGATGGCGACGCTGCTGTCGCCGAAGGACAATCTGGAATGGGCCAAGGAAGTCGGCGTCGTCCCGATCCACAACGGCGCCGACCAGGATCCCCATTTCAAGACCGAGCAGTTCAAGGGCTGGTTCACGGAGCTGAGCGACAGCTCCAAATATGAAATGGTGACCCCGCCGACGCATCTGGAGAACCTCGGCAACTTCGTCGATCAGGTGGCGATCAAGAACTTCCAGGAAGTGCTTCTCGGCCAGAAGACGGCCAAGGAAGTCGCCGACCAATGGGCTGCCTTCCTGACCAAGGAACAGCAGGACTGGCTGGCGAAGAACAAGAAGTAAGCGCCTTTTCTTCCTTCTCCCCGTTCACGGGGAGAAGGTGTCACGAAGTGACGGATGAGGGGCGGCGCCACGCCTCGATAGGTTCGCGCTGCCCCTCATCTGCCTGCCGGCATCTTCTCCCTGTATTGTGACGGGGAGAAGGACGCTGTCCCCGACGCCGCTCCAGGGAGCCAGATCCTCAGCCCATGACCTACGCCGTGTCCGAAATACGATCCGCCGGCAAGCCGCGTCGCAAGCAGCTATCCCACGCCGCAATCGAGCCATGGCTCTATCTCAGCCCGGCGATCATCCTTCTGGTCGTGGTGCTTCTGGTGCCGCTGGTCATCGGCATCAGCTACTCCTTCCGCAAATTCTCGGCGTTCAAGTCCGAATATGTCGGGCTCGGGCAGTATCAGGCGATGCTGTCGGATCAGGTTCTGGGGCAGGCGCTGGTCAATACGTTGTGGTGGACCGTCGCCAGCCTGTTCTTCCAGTTCTTCCTCGGCCTCGGCCTGGCGCTGCTGCTCGACAAGCCATTCCGGGGCCGCAAGGTGGTGCAAGCCCTGGTGTTCCTGCCCTGGGCGGTGCCGTCCTTCCTGTCGGGCCTGACCTGGGCCTGGCTGTTCAACCCGATCATCGGCCCGTTGCCACACTGGCTGTTTGCACTGGGGTTGAAGGCCGAGCCGACCAATGTGCTGTCCGATCCTTCGACCGCCATGTGGGGGCCGATCGTCGCCAATGTCTGGTTCGGCATTCCGTTCTTCGCCATCACCCTTTTGGCGGCGCTGAAGTCCATTCCATCGGAACTGCATGAGGCGGCGGCCATCGACGGTGCTTCGCCCTGGCAGCGCTTCACCAAGGTGACGCTGCCGTTCCTGGCGCCGACCATCGCCATCACTGTCATGCTGCGCACCATCTGGATCGCCACCTTCGCCGACCTGATCTTCGTCATGACCGAGGGCGGACCCGCCGGCTCGACCAACACGGTGCCTGTCTACATCTATGTCAGCGCCTTCAAATCGCTGGACAAGGGCTATGCCTCGGCGGTGGCCGTGCTGCTGCTCGTCCTGCTCATTGCCTATGCGATCGCGCTGATCGGCATCCGTCGCACGCTGGTGAGGCACGTCTGATGATCGCAGGGCGTTCAACCTCGCAGCGCTTCTTCGGCGGCATCGGCCTTTACGCCGCAATCGCTGCATACGTGCTCTTTGCCCTGTTCCCGATCTACTGGACGCTGAAGATCTCGGTCACCCCGGAGCGGCTTCTCTATTCCGAGGGCATCACCTTCTGGCCATCGCAGATGACGTTGCAGAATTTCGTCACCGTGCTCGAGGCCACAGACTTCCCGCGCTATTTTCTCAACAGCGTCATCGTCTCGGTGTCGACAGCGGCGCTGGTGACGGTCATTGCGACGCTCGCCGGTTATGCCATGTCGCGCTTCACCTTTCGCGGCAAGGCAGCACTTGCGCTGATGTTGCTGCTGACCCAGACCTTTCCGCTGGTGATGGTCATTCCGCCGATCTACCGCGTGATGGGTCAGATTGGGCTGATCAACAGCCTGACCGGGCTGATCATCATCTACACCGCCTTCAACACCGCGTTTGCCACCTTCCTGATGCAGTCCTTCTTCGACGGCATTCCAAAGGACCTGGAAGAGGCGGCGATGATCGATGGCTGCACCCGCGCGCAAGCGATGCGCAAGGTGATCGTGCCGCTGACGCTGCCCGGTATGGGCGCGACACTCGGCTTCGTCTTCACAGCCGCGTGGAGCGAGCTTCTGTTCGCGCTGATGCTGATTTCCAGCGACGACCAAAAGACCTTCGCGGTCGGCCTGCTTACCTTCATCGGCAAGTTCGCCGTCGACTGGGGACAGATGATGGCGGCGTCCATCCTGGCGCTGATCCCGGTCTGCATCTTCTTCGCCTTCCTGCAACGCTATCTCGTCACCGGCCTGACCGCCGGCGCCGTCAAAGGATAGATCGATGGCCTCTGTTACGCTCGAAAAGGTCCGCAAGGATTATGGCGCCGTCCGTGTCCTGCACGCGGTCGACCTTGAAATCGCCGATGGCGAATTCGTCGTCCTGGTCGGGCCGTCAGGCTGCGGCAAGTCCACGCTCTTGCGCATGATCGCCGGGCTGGAGGAGGCTTCCGGCGGCGAGATCCGCATCGGCGAGCGGCTGGTCAACGATGTCGCGCCGAAGGACCGCGACATCGCCATGGTGTTCCAGTCCTATGCGCTCTATCCGCATATGGACGTGTCGAAGAACATGGGCTTCAGCCTGCTCTTGAAGAAAGCGGAGAAGACGACGATCGACGCGAGGGTGGACGGCGCGGCCAAGCGGCTCGGGCTCGACACCCTCCTGCAACGCTTGCCGCGGCAGCTCTCCGGCGGCCAGCGCCAGCGCGTCGCCATGGGCCGTGCCATCGTGCGTGACCCCAAGGTCTTCCTGTTCGACGAGCCGCTGTCGAACCTCGACGCCAAACTGCGCGTCCATATGCGCGCCGAGATCAAGGCGCTGCACCAGCAACTGAAAACCACCTCCGTCTACGTCACGCATGACCAGATCGAGGCGATGACCATGGCCGACCGGATTGTCGTCATGCATGACGGGCTGATCCAGCAGGTCGGCGCGCCGCTCGATCTCTACGACCGGCCAGCCAACATGTTCGTCGCCGGTTTCATCGGTTCACCCGGCATGAATTTCCTGCCGGCGACGATCCGCAAGAGCGGTGCCTCGGAGGCCGTGCTGGCCGATGGCCAGGCGCTGCGCCTACCGGAAGGCCTGCCGCTGAAGGACGGTGACGCCATCACCGTCGGTTTGCGGCCCGAGCATATCCGGCTGGCGGATGACGGTGCGTTGAAGGGCGAGGTGGTGGTGGTGGAGCCACTCGGGCTTTCGACGCAGTTCTACGTCAAGCTGGCCAGCCAGCAGCTTTGCGTCTTTGCCATGGGCCGTGCCGGCGTGAGGCCCGGCGACGTGGTACGGCTGGCGGCCGATCCAGCGTCGCTGCATCTGTTCGATCCGAAAAGCGGTGATCGCATCGGTTGAGGGAACTCAGCCCGGGCTGAGGGCATTGGGACGCGATCGACCAGTTGCACGGCGATCTGCACAGGCGCTGAACCTGCTGAACGACTGGCCTGCGGATTACGAACGGTCGTATCAGGCGCCAAATGTCGGGCAGGAAATATAAGGGGACACTACATCTCAATTAACTAAAGTAACGGAACGTCCAACAGACATTTCCGGAACCTAACAGGACCCCTCAGACCTTTGCGCGTAGAGAACAAGACTTTAGTCCTGCCGTCTTTTAAAAAGAACGGAAGCCATTTCGTCACGAATTAGAGCCGCCGTGCGAGAGGTCAATACCGCCGGCTGCATCTGCAAGTATGGATTAGTCGACGATGTGTGGTTATGGTGTGATCGCGGAAGACAGCTGTGGCGTCTAACCGCGAGGGCTTCTTTTAGGCAGCGGCGAACTGTCCATTGGGTTCTCAGCCGACTTGGCTGATCGCCGCTCTTTTAGCCACAGGGACTTCTTTCTTCTTGCCAGAATCTCGTCTCGAATGCTGTCTTCGGCGGTCACTCCGCCATGCGTCGCGGCAATCGCGTAGTCGGCTCTGTTGGTTCTATAGTCACCCTTTTGAATGGACATCGTTTCTCTCCCAGTTCGAGGCATTTCCCCCCTTTTGGCCTGACGCTGAACCTAACTGCCTATCCATCGTGCGAGTCTACCAATTGGCGATTGTATTAAAACGATACACTCCGCAGGCATGGTGATGGTGCGAGGTGTATGGCGTGTGGTACGTGGAATTGTGCGCGGCGCGCGACCTCATGCTTTCAGGCTAAGCGCAGCCGGCCTGACCACTTCTTTGCATCGCATGCACGACAGAAGCCCGCCTTGCGCGGCTTTTTTCATTGACCCTGTTGGGACCCTTATTGCGGAGCCACTGCAGGCGGACTCGGAGCCGGCGTAGATTCGGTAGAAGATGCAGGGGGATTATCAGGCGCAGGCTGAGGCGCAGGCGGGGCTGCCTCCTCGGTCAAAACCTGGTCAGTTCTGGCTTTGATCTCGTCGGCCGTCTGCTGACTAATCAGCCCGTTGCTGACGGCGATGCCGGCAACCAGGGCAACAAGGGCTGCAATGATTGCAGCTTTCAACTTCTTCGACATCCGTAGGGGCCTTGTTCAGCGCCCCCTGCCAGCCCACGACCCAAGGGTGCCGCAACCCTGGCGAACGGTCAATCCTTTTGGCTGGTGCCTTTGCGCGGATACAATGAAATCAAGTGGTTACAAACGAAAACGCCGCCCATTGGGCGGCGTTTCGGCATTGCAGAGGAAAAACCCAGATTACTTGATCTTGGTTTCCTTGAACTCGACGTGCTTCTTGGCGACCGGGTCGTACTTGCGGAACGACAACTTGTCCGTCTTGGTGCGGCTGTTCTTGCTGGTCACGTAGAAGAAACCGGTGTCGGCGGTCGACAGAAGCTTGATCTTGATGTTTGCGGCTTTGGCCATGATATCAGTCCGTTTGTTCGTGGAGTTTTGGCCGCTGGAGCACGGGGAGAACACCCGGACGCGGGAAACTTGGCGCGACACATAAAGAACGCGCCCGGAAAGTCAAGCCCGGCAGGCCTTGTGCGCAGGGCAATCGCTTCGGGTTAACGGGAGGTGCGTATGGGATGCGAATGTGATTCATGAGGGGCTTCGTGATTTGCGGAGCCCTCG
>NZ_JAMYSA010000075.1:0-32423 GCF_040321735.1 Mesorhizobium sp. M0293 | reverse complement strand
CCCTACCCGGGCGCCCGCGTTCTTGTTTTAAAACCTCCCCGTACACCCCCCCCCCCCCCCCCCCTCACACAAAACCCCGGCCCGGGCGGGGGCGCCCCCGGGGGCCCCTCGAAAACGCAGTTACTTCTGCAGTTCGGTCCAGATCTTGGTGTAGATCTCCTGGATTTCCGGTGCGCACATCTGCTGCAACTCGGCATGCGGCTTGTCGGCTGCCGGGATGACAACTTCCGGCGCGTCCTTCATGTCTGCCGGCATGTACTTGTCCGATCCGGTGATGGCGTTGGCATAGCGATGGAAGGCCGAGAGACCTGCCGCATTTTCCGGGTCCATGATGAAGTTCTGGAAAAGCTTGGCGTTCTCGACGTTCTTGGCCTCCTTCAGAACGACGACGTTGTCGCTCCACAGGCCAAAGCCTTCTTTCGGATAGTTGTAGTGGATGGCCGGGTTGGCCAGCCGCTGGCGCAGCGCCGAGCCGTTCCAGTCGCTGGTCGCCTTGAAGTCGCCGGCGCCCATCTTCTCGATGGTATTGTACTCCATCGCGATCCAGTTCGGCTTTGCCGCGACGAGCGTATCGCGCACCTTCTTCAGCACTTCCTTGTCGGTGGTGCATTGCTGGCCGCCGACATATTTGATCGCGGCGAAGATGACGTCGTTCATTTCGGGAACGACATTGACCTTGCCCTTCAGCTCGTCGGGGACGTTGAAGATGATGCCCCAGCTGTCGGCCGGTCCCTTGTAGGCGTCGGTGTTGACGACGACACCAACAGTGCCCAGAGCCCACGGCACCGAATATTTGCGGCCCGGGTCGAATTCCGGATTGGCCCACTCGGGCGCGACATTCTTGAAGTTCTCCATCTTGCCCGGATCGGTCTCCTGGACGAGGCCTTCCTTGATCCAGATCGGCACGTAGGTCTGCGACGGGACCGCAATGTCGAAACCGGTGCCGCCCTGGCGAACCTTGGCGAGTGCCGTGTCGTTGGAATCATAGTCGGTGATGGTCACCTTGATGTTGTATTTGGCCTCGAACTTCTTGATCACGTCGGGGCTGGTGTAGTTGCCCCAATTGTAGATGTTCAGTTCGCCGTCGGCGCGGGCCAGGCTCGTCGAAGCGAGCAACGCCAACCCCATGGCGGTTGCTGTTGTCTTCCAGTTCATGGTTTTAACTCCCATTTTCGGTTCAGTCTCGTTTCCTGCTGATGAAGAAAAACAACGTGACGATCGCGACCGAAAGCAGCAGGAAGGCGGTCGATATCGCGTTGATCTCGGGTGTGATGCCGCGGCGGATCTGGCCGAGCATGTAGGTGGGCAGTGTATCCTGGCCGCCCGATTTGACGAACTCTGTGATGACGACGTCGTCGAGCGAGATGACGAAGGCCAGCATCAGCCCGGCCAGGATGCCGGGCCACAAAAGCGGCAGCGTGATGCGGCGGAAGGCTTTCCATGGCGTCGCGTAGAGGTCGGCGGCGGCACGCTCCAGCGTCAGGTCCATATTCTCAAGCCGCGCCCGGATCGGCAGGTAGGCGAAAGGAATGCAGAACGCCGTGTGCGCGGCGATCAGATAGCCGATGCCGGAATAGCCGGTGAAGATCTTGATGCGCGAGAAGAAGATCAGCAGCGCCACGCCGGTGACGATCTCGGGGACCATCAGCGGCTGGTTGATCGCCGCATATTTGAAGGTGAGACCGGGATAGGGTGCGGTGCGCGTGGTGGCGAGCGCCGCCATGGTGGCGAAGATGGTGGAAAGTACCGCCGCGACGGAGCCGATCTGGAAGGAACGCAGGGTGGCATCGATGACCTGCGTGTTCTGCCATGCCGACTGGAACCATTTCAGCGAAAAGCCGCCCCATTCGGAGGTCGAGCTCGCCGCGTTGAAGGCATAGATGACCAGCACGATGATCGGCAGATAGAGCACGATAAAGCAGGTCGCGGCGATCGCGGTGAACCCAGGCTGGTGCTTGATGGAAAAGTTCTTAGCCATGACGCACCCCCGACTTGCCGGCATTGCGCACATAGGCAAGCAGCGCCACCATGACGATGATCATGACGGCGATCGACAGCGCCGAGCCGAGCGGCCAGTTGCGACCCTGCCCGAACTGCAATTCGATCAGGTTGGACAGCATCATGTTCTTGCCGCCGCCAAGCACGCTCGGCGTCACATAGGCACCAAGTGCTGGAATGAAGACCAGGATCGAGCCGGCAATGACACCCGGCTTGACCAACGGAAAGATGATCCGCCGCAGCACCTGGAAGCGCGTCGCGTAAAGATCGTAGCCCGCCTCGACCAGGCGGAAATCGAGCTTCTCCATGCTGGCGTAGATCGGCAGCACCATCAGCGGCAGATAGACATAGGCCATGCCGATCAGTATCGCCATGTCGGTGTAGAGGATTTGGATCGGCGCCGAGATGATGCCGAGCTTGAGCAGGATCGTGTTGATGATGCCTTCGTTGCGGATGATCTGCAGCACCGCGAAGGTGCGGATCAGCAGGTTGGTCCAGAACGGAATGGTAATCAGGAACAGCCAGAGATCGCGCGTCTTTTCACTGCGCGTCGCCATGAAATAGGCGGTCGGAAAGCCAAGCACCAAGGTGGCGATGGTCGTCACCACTGCGAGCTTGATGGAGCGCAGGAAGATGGTGACGTGGGCGGCGGCAATCGAAAGCGTATCGTCAAAGATATCGCGCTCCAGAAACACCGCTATCCAGGCTTCCGGCGAGAACTGCCACTTCACGTCGCCATAGGAGCCTGGTGTCAGGAACGAATAGACGAGCACGATCAGCAACGGGCCGGTCGCGGCGAGAAAAATGGTCAACAGCGCTGGGGCTGACAAAAGCCAGCGGTCACGGATATCGCGCCGTTCCGCTGCCTTGGCGACTTCTTCCGCGGTCGCCATCATCAGTCCTTCAGGACCTGGGCGGCATCGCTGCCGATGAGGATGCCGATCGTGTCGCCCTTCTCGAAACCACAGCCCGCGCTGCGCGTGTTCTGCTGGCGTACGGTGAAGAGTTCGCCGCTCTCGAGATGAACATGGATGTGGGTGTCGGTGCCGAAATAGACGATGTTGTCGACTGTTCCGGACAATTCGCCCTTGCCCTTGGTCAGCTTGGCGTGTTCGGGCCGAACCACGACCGTGGCGTTGGCCTTGGGCTGGAAACCTTGGGCCACGGTCGCCTCGATGGTCGCTCCGGATTTGAGCGTCGCGCGCGCCTTGCCGTTGGCCATCTGGCTGATGGCGGCCGTAAGGAAGTTGGTTTCGCCAATGAAGTCGGCAACGAAGCGTTCGGCAGGCTTGTCGTAGATATCCCAGGGCGAACCGACCTGCAGGATCTTTCCGGACGACATCACCGCGATGCGGTCCGACATGGTCAGCGCTTCCTCCTGGTCATGGGTGACGAAGATGAAGGTGATGCCGGTCTCGTGCTGCAGCCGCTTCAATTCGATCTGCATCTCCTTGCGAAGCTTGTAGTCGAGCGCCGACAAGGGTTCGTCGAGCAGCAGCACTTTCGGCTGAGGTGCGAGCGCCCGCGCCAGCGCCACGCGCTGCTGCTGGCCGCCGGAGATCTGGCTGGTGCGACGGCCGGCGAGTGCCTCCATCTTGACCAGCTTCAGCATCTCGGCGACGCGCGCCTTGATCTGGGCTTTCGGCTTGCCCAGCATTTCCAGGCCAAAGCCGATATTGTCGGCGACCGTCATGTGCGGGAACAGCGCATAGGACTGGAAAACAGTGTTGACCGGCCGCTTGAAGGGCGGCAGCAGGGCGATGTCCTGGCCATAGAGCAGGATTTCACCAGCGGTTGGGAAGTCGAAGCCGGCGATCAGCCTGAGCAACGTGGTCTTGCCGCAGCCGGATGGGCCAAGCAGCGTGAAGAACTCGTTCTCGCGGATGGATACCGAGACCGTGTCGAGGGCAGCGACCTGCCCCTCACCTGATCCGAAAATTTTGCTGACGTTTACTACTTCAATCGCATTCCGATCCGGTTTGTCCGGCACGATTACGCCTCACTGTTGACCCCGCTCTTGCTGGCGGAGTTCTTCCCCTGTTCGATGTGACCACATGGCCGGTGGGTTGGCAAGCCCGGCATTGGGTCACAGTTCAGTCAGTCATCGAGGCCTGCAAGCCCCATGCCATAGTCAGGCCTGATAGGTGATCTTGCCGCCGCAAATCGTCGTCACCGGTCGGACCTTGTGCAGATCGGCCGGGGCGGTGTTCTCGATATCCATCGACAAAACCACCAGATCGGCCATGTAGCCTGACTTCAGCGTGCCCTTACGGCGTTCGGCAAATTCGGCGTAAGCGCCCTCGACCGTGTAACCGGCGATCGCTTCATGCAGTGAAAAACTCTGGTCCGGGTCGCTTTCTGCCCACGGCTTGCGCAACACTGCCGCCTGAATGCCCAGGATCGGATCGATCGGCGACACCGGCCAATCCGATGCGAAGACGACATGCGCGCCGGCATTCTTCAGTGTTCGCCAGGCATAGCTCAGCGGCCAGCGCGACGGCCCGATGCGCGACACCGTCGGCTCCAGCGGAAAGTCCATGGCCCCTGGCGGATGCGGCGGCTGCATGGAGGCGATGACGCCGAGTTCGGCGAAACGCGGCACGTCTGATGTGGTGGTGACCTCGATGTGCTCGACCCGGTGGCGGCTGTCGCGCTTGCCGTTCGCCTTCTGCGCCGCTTCATAACCGTCGAGCACCGCGCGCACCGCGCCGTCACCGATCGAATGCACGGCCATCTGCAGCCCGCGCTTGTCGACCGCGACGGCAAGGTCGATGAACTGTTGCGGCGTGAACAGAGGCTCGCCCACCCAGTCGGGCCGGTCGGCATAGGGCTCGACCATGACAGCCGTCCAGGAATCGAGCACGCCGTCGTAGAACACCTTGACCATGCCCGACGACAGCCATTCGCTGTTGTAGCGTTCGGCCATATCAGATGCCTTGTCGAGCATGTCGAGCGCCATGAAGTTCTTGTAGTGGAACGGGATCTGGACGCGGCAGGGCAAACCTTCCTCGGTTTCGATCTCGGCCAGCAGTTCAAGCTGATAGAGGTTGCCGTCCATGTTCTGGATCGAGGTGATGCCATGGCGCGCGCACCAGGCGAGCCCGCGCCGCATGATATCGCGGTCGGAGGCGCGCTCGGCCGCCGTCGGCATCGGATCCGGCTCGCCGCCGGTCGACAGCCCTAGCCGCACCCGGCTTTCGCCGGCAAGGTCGAGCACCGGGCCGAAGGCCTCGCCTTCGCGCAATTCACCGGCGGCCAGGCCATCATCACCCATGACGATCTCATTGCCCGGACCAAGCGTGCGTCCGTGCAGGATGCCGGCCATCTCCAGCGCCTTGGTGTTGGCCCACATGGTGTGATGATCAGGCGCGGCCATACAGAACGGGCGATCAGGCAAAATGGCGTCGAGGTGATGGCGCGTCACCCGCTCGCTGCCGAGTACGGTGTAGTCAACGCCCTGGCCGACCAGCATCGGAGCATCGGGCTGCGTCGGCGCATAGTCGCGGATCGCCTTTTGCAGCGCCTCGAAGCCATGAATACCGGTGAGTTGAAGATGAGCAAGCTCTGCCCCGCCTGAAAACAGATGCATGTGGGCTTCGATGAAGCCCGGCAAGACCGAGCCGCCCTTGGCGTCGATGATCTTGGTAGCCGGTCCCTTGAGCTCTTCGATGGAGGCGCGGCTGCCGATGGCGACGATGGCGCCGTCCTTGACGGCAACGGCTTCGGCGGCGGGGTTGTCGTCGTCCATAGTCTGCACACGACCGTTGATGACGATCAGATCCGCATTGTGACCCGCACCTGTGACAGACATCGCGACTCCGCGCTTTTGACGACTGACTGGACCGACAGACTTGTCCAACGACCTGCCACTCCACCGGAGCGGCGCCTCGGACGAAAAAGAATGCCAGTGCGCTGTCTTGGAAATTCCCCTTGTCATCCCAAGAGGCAGCGTGGGATAAAGAATGCGACTGATTATTCGCGTTTGTCAACATGCGGAATCTGGAATGTATTGTGGACAGCACGCTCTGCCCATGTTGAGACCGGGCGGGGAACGAGGACATCAAGCCGTGAAGCGCAGTCTCGACCGCAAAACCAGGATAGCGCTCGAACCGCGCAAGCAGCCGCGGCAACAACGGTCGAGCAAGGTGGTCGACAGGATTCTCGACGCGGCGCTGATCTTGACGCGGGAGCAAGGAACCAGGACGCCGACGACGCTCGCCATTGCGCAGCGCGCAGGCTTGTCGGTCGGTTCGATCTACCAATACTTTCCCAACAAGGAAGCCATTCTTCTGGACCTCGCCCGGCGCTGGTTGTCATCCTTTCCCGAGGTCATCGCGAGGCGCATCAAGGCCACCCGGCCCACCAACCGCGAAGAGTTTCGGCGGGAAGTGCGGAAGCTCTTCGTCGATACCTCCAGGATATATCTCGAAAACGCCACCCTGATGCCGGTGATCGAGGCCATATCTGGCAATGCCGACCTCAGGCCGATCCAGGACGAATATGACGAGCAGATCATCGCCCTCTACGCCGCCTGGCTGCAGCATGTGAACCCGGCTCTTGAAGACAAGATCGCCAGCCGGCTGGGTGTGCTGATGATGGACGTCGGGCACGCCTGCCGGCTTGTTGGGCTAAAAAGAGACCGCAAGACATACGACCTCATCGAAGACGATGTGGAAAGAATGTGGCTCGCTTTGGTGAGCCCCTATCTCAACCTTGACTGACTTCGCACTTCAAGAGGAATTTCATGAAGACTGTCTATTCGCCGCTTCATGCTGGCCATGCCGGCCAGATGGAACTCGTCACCTCGGCCATCGTTCCGGGTTTCGAAAAGCCCTCGCGGGCCGAATTCATCAAGGCGCGGGTCGAAAGCGAGAAACTGGGGCCGATCGTCCTGCCGCTCGAGCATGATCTCGCCGCCGCCAAGCGCATCCACAAGTCAGACTATATCGACTTCCTGCCGACGGTCTGGCCGCTATGGGTGGAAGCCGGCCTGACGGGCACGGCGATGCCCTTTACCTGGCCGACGCGCGGCCTGCGCGGCGACGTGCCGCCGAAGCGCGTCGATGCCCTGCTCGGCTACTATTCCTTCGACGCCGGTGCCACCTTCGTCGAAGGCACATGGGCCGCTATCAAATCGTCCTATGACGTGGCGCTGACCGCCGCCGGCCTGGTCAAGGACGGCGAGGCTTCCGCCTTCGCGCTCTGCCGTCCGCCCGGCCATCATGCCGGTGCAGGCTTCATGGGCGGCTATTGCTACATCAACAACGCCGCTGTCGCCGCCCAATGGTTCCGCGACCAAGGCGCCAATCGCATCTCGATCCTCGATGTCGACTACCACCACGGCAACGGCACGCAGGAGATCTTCTATGACCGTGCCGACGTCCAGGTGCTCAACCTGCATGGCGATCCCCTGGTCGAGTACCCGTTCTTCCTCGGCCACGCCGACGAGCGCGGCGCGGGCGCCGGCGAAGGCTTCAACGTCAACTATCCGATGCCCTTCGGCACCGATTGGGACGCCTGGAACGCCTCGCTTGAGGGCGCCTGCGCTAAGCTGGCAGCCTATGCACCGGATGTCGTCATCGTCTCGCTGGGCGTCGACACCTTCGAGAAAGACCCGATCAGCCAGTTCAAGCTGAAAACATCCGACTACCCCAAGATAGGCCGCCGCATCGCCAAGCTCGGCCTGCCGACGCTGTTCGTCATGGAAGGCGGCTATGCCGTCGAGGAGATCGGCGTCAACGCCGTCGGTGTGCTGACCGGTTTCGAGGATCGGTAAGAATGAGCGCCGAACGGCGGTAGCCGTTCGGCGTTCGACCTAGGTTGCCGCTCCGGTGTTCGGCACTGCAACCGGTGCAGCTGCTTTGCGCGAGTGGCCGAGGTAGTAGACCGCCGTCGCCGCGATGACACCGGCCGCAAGGATACCCGCCGCCAGAACGGGCCGATACCAGAACCAGGCAATGGCGATCGTCGTCGTGCCGACCAGGATCGCCAGGAAGAAGGCGATGATGCCGGTTCCCATCCGCGCCATGCTGCCGAGGAACGGGATGACGTCGAGGATCACGCCGATCGGGCTGAGGAACAGGGCAAAGCCGATCGTCAGCAACAAAAGGCCGGCGGCGCGCAGCAGCCAGGTGATCAGCGTGTTTGCGCTGACCGCCTCGGCGAACATCTTGTCGGCCGGGATAGCGCCGGTGTCTACCATCAGCAACGCATCGCCCGCCTCTGTCTGGTAGGGCTCGAACCGGCTGCCGGCCTGGCGCGCGACGATGCTGATCACGCCGAGCGGCGCCAGCTCATAGCCGATGCGGTAGTCGCCCAGCGTCGGCGTTGTCGTGTCGGCGCCGAGATAGATCTTGCCGTCAGCGACGCTGAGCGGCCTGGTGCCGGTATAGGCGGCCTTGATCGCGGCTGACTGGTCGGGCGACAGCGAATAGTCCTTGTCGCCCTCGATGCGATCAAGCACCGGCTGATCGAGCGTGAAAGCGCCAAGCTTGCCCTCCGGAATCTGGAAGGTCCGGCTGTGGATCGCCATCGGTGGATTCTGGTGGCCGTCCGGCTTCTTGAAATCCGATGAGTCGATCTGGCTGTCGTCCCACACCTTCGAATAGCTGTAGGTGGTTACCGTCTCCTCGCCGCCGCCAAGCTTCTTGGTGGTCTCGGATTTGGACTCTTCTTTCCACTGGTACATTTCGACGCCGCGCGACAGCCGCAGCCCTTGCGTCGCAATGCCGAAATCCGGATCCGCGAGACCACTATCCGCCGTCACCGGGCCGCTGACATGCACCAATTTGCCGTCATTGGCGGCATCGACGCTGTCGGCGCGGGCCGAAACCACGGTGCCGGCCCCTTCGGCCAGCGAGCGTGCCGTCTGCACCGCGCGGCCCTCGTTCCAGAACAGCCCGACCACCATCAGCACGACCAGAAGCAGGCCGAAGATGACCCCGCCGACCGCGCGCTTGATCCGCCCGAACCACGAGACGGATGTTACTTCCCGAAATGAATCGCTCATTGTTTCCCCCGAAACCACTGGTGCTAAAATTTGAGCGTGGCCGGCGGCCGCGCATTGAACCTATCAATCAGCGTGGATCTGCGTATCGCCCCATGCCGATGGCCGCTAACAAGGGCTACCCATCTTGCCCGGTCGGATCGAAGGAACGCCCATCCCTGTCGATCAGCGAAAACCTATCGGAATCGATCAGTCTTCGATACGGCAGCTTTGCACCAAGGCCGGCTTTTTTGTGCCGACGTTTCAGGTGCGTCAGGGCGGCAAAACGGCTTGGAGTCCGCCTCTGAGTCGTACGTGAGTCCACCGGATTCGATTTTGTCAAATCGCGTTTGATGTCGGATTCAACTGCGGGTAGATTAGACCCGAATCAGCCGGTCCTCGGGGGGCGCGGCGACCACCCAAAGTCTCTTGTTCCGGAGCTTTTCCGGCACCAGACGCGGACGGCTTCGCGTTCCCTGAATGGATTCGGATCTGGTTGGCGCAGCCCTGCGCCACGCGTGTGTCTTCGTCAAAGTAATGCGTATTCGGGTTCGGCGGCTGGCTTCCAGCATCCGGACAGCAGAAACGATTCCGGCCAAAAGCAACAAGAATGAGCAGTCCCGCCGCGCTACTTCAATCCGACACATTGGGCTCGCGCCTGACGTCGCGCGGCGATCTCACCAGCTTTTTCATGCAACTGACCGCCGAGATCGGCGCCGACAGCTATATGCTGGTCGCCATCGTCCACGACCAGGACCGCAACGATGCGCGCATCGTCTCCTCCAACTGGATTTTCGATGCCATCGAGCTGATCGGCAAGCGGCTGATCGCCGGGCTTGCGCAAGGTGCGCTCACCGTTGCACCCGGTATCCGCCCGATCGCTCTGGTGGCATCCCAGGCGCCCGAGACTGACGGATTGATCACCGGTGAGGAAGCGCGCCTTCTCGACGTGCTTGGCCATGCCGAGATCTATTCGCTGCGCCTCAATGTCGGCCGCCAGCGCCTGTTCGCCCTGTTCTCCGCGGCGACTGCCGGTAGCATCGACCAGCCGGCGCTGATGAGGGCGCAGCTGAAATGCTGCTACGCGCTTTCGCATATCCCGCAATTGATCGCCGCCGCCGCCATGCAGGATCCGCTGTCGGATCGCGAGCGCGAATGCCTGTTCTGGGTCTCCGAGGGCAAGACCACCGACGAGGTCGCCGTCATTCTTGGCGTCTCCTCCAACACCGTCAACAGCTACATCACCCACGCCATCCAGAAATTCGCGGCCAGCAACCGCGCGATGGCCATCGCCACGGCGATCAGGAGCGGCATCATTTGAAACACGCCGACATCAAGGAGGCTGCCGAAGCCCTTTTCAACGAGCAGCGCAATCCGTTCGGCGCCTTTTCGCTCGGCTCCGAAACCCATCACGCCGTCACCATTCCCGATGCCGTGCGGCGCTGCCGCTGGATCGCTGTCGACATCAACGCCCTCGCCTTTGGCCTGTTCTTCGTCAGCCCCTCGCCCGAACGCGCACGGCTCGTCCCTTGCCTTGATTCCGACTACCCCGGCATTGCGGTGGCGACGAAATTCATTTCAGGCGCCAATGGCGAGGAGGTCGTGCGCCACACCCGCATCTCGACCGAACCGCGCTGGTGGACAGACGATGGCCTCGCCGGCATGGCGGAGATGTTCGGCAATCTCACCTGGACCGAGCAGATGGCGCCGCTGGCGCCCGGCACCAGCGGCATCGCGTTTCCCGTCCACGCCGACCGTGGGCAGTGCGGCCTTGTCGTGTTCCTCGGATCGGAGATCACCTTGCCGCAGGACGCGCTCTACGAGATCCACGCCCGCTGCTTCTCGCTGTTCGCCGCCGTCGCTCGCATCCGCCCTGGCGATGCCGGCAGGACGCGCGCGATCTCCAAGCGCGAACTCGAATGCCTGAAACTGACCGCCAATGGCAACACCAGCGAGGAGATCGCCCGGCTCCTGAAACTGTCGGTGCACACTGCCAACCAGTATCTGACCCAGTCGACCCAAAAGCTCAACGCGGTCAACCGCAACCAGGCCGTGGCCAAGGCGCTGCGGCTGGGGCTTATCGAATAAAGCAATTAGAGGATTGGCCGGCGGCCGTCGGAAGCGATCGATGTTCCGCGAAAGGCCAGCGGCTCGACCTTGCGGATACGGGCCTGTTCGATCACCGCCTCGAGCAGCGCCGTGTTGTGCTCCGGGTCTTCGCCCGGCTTCTCGAACGACACGTAGTTGACCACCACCGAAGCGCCGTTCTCGCTCAGCGTCAGTTGGAAATAGACGGTGACGCCAGGCGGCCTCAGCTCCAGATCAAGCACGATGCGCGGGCTGCCGCTCCAGTCGACATGCGCCTCGCCGCCATGGCCGAGCCGCAGCGTGCCTGGCATGAAGAACAGCTCCACCGCTGAATCGACCAGATCCGACAGGCACGCGAAATGCTCCAGCCGGATGAAGGCGATATAGTCGGCGACATCGATCAGCCTCAGTTCCCCCACCACTTGCTCGATGGCGCTGGCAACGATGATCTCGCGGGATTTTGCGTGCGGTTGACGGTTCATGAAATCTGTCTGCGCTCAGCCTTTTTCGAGTAGACGATCCGCACCAGTTCGGCGACGGCCTGATAGAATTGCGATGGGATCACACTATCGACCGAAACTTGCTTGTACATGGAGCGGGCGAGCGCCACGTCCTCGAAGATCGGAATGTTGTTTTCGCGTGCGATCTCGCGGATTTTCAGCGCCACCAGATCCTGGCCCTTGGCCAACACCATTGGTGCCGAGTCCTCGTCGCGCACGTACTTGAGCGCGATCGAGAAGTGTGTCGGGTTGGCGATGATCAGCGTCGCGCGCGGCACCGCTGTCATCATCCGCTTGCGCGCCCGGTCGCGCGCCAGCGAGCGCAGCCGCGACTTGACGATGGGGTCGCCTTCGGACTGTTTGAACTCGTCCTTGACCTCCTGCTTGCTCATGCGCAGATCCTGCCTCCAGTGGAAGCGCGACCAGACGATGTCGACCGCCGCGATCAGCCCCATGACGAAGACGATCGCCACCAGTATGTCGACGGCAATGCCGCGGATGACGAGTCCGAAAGCGACCGGATTGGTGATCATGCCGGCGAGCAGCTTGCGGTGATCTTCCGACAAAGTGAAGCTCAGCACGACGATGGCAAAGCCGACCTTACCGAGTGATTTCAGGAACTCGACCCAACCCTGAATGCCGAACAGCCTGTTCCAGCCCTTGGCGATCGAGATACGCGACAGTTGCGGCCGCACCCGCTCGCCGACGAATTGCGGCATGTTCTGGAACACCGAGGCGCCGATACCGGCGACAGTCAGCAGCACCATCAGGCTCAGGACGGCGCGACCCACTTCGAGGAGGACGATCTTGTAGAGCGCGATGACATCGGTCTCGGTGTCCATCGGCCAGGCTTCCGGCTTCTCCAGGAACATCGACAGGAACATGCCGAGATCGATGATCGCGTCCTTGGCGTAGAAAACGGTGAACACCAGTATGGCAACGAACGATGCAAGGAGCGCCGTTTCCCGCGAATGGGGCAGTTTGCCCTGTTCGACAGTGTCGCGGATCTTCTTTTCCGTCGCCTCTTCGGTTTTCGAATCCTTGTCGACCGCGTCAGCCATGGCGCGGCTTTAGGCGGCGTCTTGGGTCGACGGAAGTTCGAAGGCGCCTTCGCGCGACAGCCGGATCGTCGTCGTCACGATCGTCTTGCGTGCTGCTGTGATATCGGCGAGAGGAATCCCTTCCGAACCTTGTCCGAGTTCGGCTTCGATCATGCGCCGCGACCGCGCGCCGATCGCCGACAGCACGGATTCGGCAAGTCCCGCTTGCGCGCCGCGCAGGGCCAGCGTGACCAGTTCGGTCGACAGCCCGTCGAACAGCAGCACCCGTGCCTTCTGGGTGAGCAGCGGCAGGTCGTCGAAGGCAAACAGGCGGGCCCGCACACCATCGAGGTCGGGCGTGCCGGCAGCCTCCAGATCCTGCATGACCTCCTCGAGCAGCGGCTTGTCCAGTTCGTTCAGAACGCTGGCGACACGCGCCTGCCCGGCAGAAGTGTCTTTGGTCGAGGTTTCCGCCAGCACGCTGGTGCGCAGCCGGTTTTCGACGATTTTGCTGGCGGTGTCCGGAACATTGGCCATCGTCACCATGCGCTTGATGATTTCGCCACGCATCGGCTTGGTCAGTGTCAGCAGCACGCTCGCCGCCACCTGCGGCGCCAGCTTGGACAGCACCATGGCCGCGGTCTGCGGATGCTCGCCGGCCAGGAAGGCGCCAAGCCGCGCCGGTTCGAGCTTTTCGAGCTCTGGCCAGATCGGCGGCGGGCCTTCCGGGGCGACCTCGAATCTCTTGTCGCCCATGATCGCGCTCATCTCTTCGGGCGACAGCGACTCATTGAGGATGGTGTCCATCCTGTCGGCGGAATCGAGCAATCCCGCCCCTTCGGTGAACTCGGCCTCGAACTCGGCCACGATTCGCTCGAGATCGCTTTGCGGAATCGTCCGCAGCAGGCGGGCGCCCTCGATCAGCGCCTTCAGTTCTTCCTGCTTGAAGAATTTCAACAGGCGGCTGGCCGACGGCTTGCCCATCGCCACCAGAATGGCGGCTGCCTTCTGCGCGCGGGTCAAGGTAACCGGCGTCGTCATGCCACTCGCCTCTGCTGCCACCGGCAAGCTCCGCAATCCATATCTAGGCGCCCTTCGTGCCGGCGATGATCTCGGTCAGCCTGATGCCGAAGCGCGACGGATCGCTCTCCAGCACGGTGATCTCGCCGCGCGCGATCTTGCGGCCGTTGACCACGACGTCGACGGGTTCGCCGATACGGCGATTGAGTGCCACCGTCGACCCCTTCTGCAGCGCCATCAGATCGGAGACCGGCATCTCGGTGCTGCCGAGGATGATCTGGACATCGACGGGGATGTTCATGATGACGCTCGAATTGGCGCCGGAAGCGGCCCTGAACGCCGCGTCTGGGCGTTGTTCCTCTTCGTGCAGGACCCCGCGCAACTCTTCGATGGCACGGTCGAGCTGCTCGTCCGGCTGGTCGAGGTCGGCTTCCACCTTGGTCTTGGCCATCAAATCGTCTCCAAATGTCAGGCGCGGCCGGCAGAAGCCGGCATCAGCGCTTCGATAAAGTCCTGCCCTGCATCGTAGGGATGCCTGATTCGGACGGTGTAATTCTGTCCCAGTTTGCCGAACTCGCACACGAACAGCGTCTTGCCGCGGGCACTGAGACGCGCCTGGGATTGCGCCGTTTCCTCGAATTCGATGACCTGGCCGACGTCGAAGTTGGCGAGGTCGCCGAGCGTCAGCCGGGCCAGCGGCATGGTGGCTTCGAGCGCTACCGTTGAGCGCATAACCTCTTCCGAAAAGCGCGCGCGCCAGCTGGCGTTTTGATCCTTCTCGCTGACGGCGGCAGCGCTGTCCCGACCGGCCAGCACGATACGTTGTGGCATCGTCACGGTGATGCTGCCGCTGTCGGCCGGCGTCGAGATGCCGAGGACGATGCGCAGTGCGGCGCCGTCGCGCAGCACGTGTCGCTTGGCCTCCATGCCAGACATCGCCCGCGGCGCGGGAAGCCGTAGCTCAAGCGAGCGCCGACCAGATCCGTTCAGCGCCTGCGCGACTTGCTGAAACACCATCGTCGAGACGTCGGTCTCGATCGGCGACAGATCACGCTCGATCGGCGACACCGGCATATCCGGGTCACCCCCAAACAGCGTCGAGACCATGATGGCGATCGCGGCGCCATCGATGACGAGGGTCACTGCATCGGAAGACGCTGGCGAGGCAACGACGGTCATCGCGAAATTCTCACCGGCGCGGGAACGCGCCTCGGGTACGCGGCTGATCTCGATCGCTTTGAGATCGACAATGACCGGAACGCCAAGTTCGCCAGTCAGGCTTTTCTGCAGCAGCGGCACAGCGCGCTCGGCCATGGCGCGGCCTGCATCGATGACCTGCGCGGCCTCGCCGCTGTCACCGACGAGGCGCTCGATGATCAGCGAACGCGCTTCCGATGGGCTGCCTGGACTGGTCATGACAGTGGTGGGACCATTCTGTCGCGCATCGTTCAGGCGGCCTTCTTTTCGACGGCGCCGGTGTTCATCGTGCTCTGCTCGACGGCGTCGATCGTCGGCCGTTCATACGACGATATGGTCTTGCGGCCGAACTCGATCGCCACCTGCGGCAGCGCACCGTTCATGTAGGCCAGCAGCGTCTGCTTGACGATGATGTAGAGGCGATTCTTCTTCTCACGCACCGTCTTGATCTTGGTGGCGACAGGCCCGACCACCGAATAGGACAGGAAGATGCCGAGGAACGTTCCGACAAGTGCGGCACCAATCAGACCGCCGAGGATTTCCGGCGACTGGTCGAGCGCGCCCATCGCCTTGACCACGCCGAGCACGGCGGCGACGATGCCGAGCGCCGGCAGGCCATCGCCCACCGCCACCAGCGCGTGATAGGCCTTCATCTTGTCGGACTTGATGGTCTGGATTTCTTCGTCCATCAGCGCCTCGATCTCGTGCGAGCGGGCGTTGCCGATGATGATGATGCGGCAGTAGTCGCAGATAAAATGTGTCAGGTCATGGTTATGCAGCACAGTCGGAAACGCTTGGAAAATCGCCGACTCTTCCGGATTGTCGATATGCGCCTCGACCTCGCTGCGGGATTTCGACCGCAACTCGCGCATCAGTGAGTGCAGCACGCCGAGCGTTTCGAGATAGTCCTGCTCCTTCGGCACCGCCTGCCTGAAGGCTTCGAGAATGCCCTTGCCGGTGTCCTTGACCGTCTTCATCGGATTGGCGACGAGAAAGGTGCCAAAAGCCGCGCCACAAATGATCACGGCCTCCCATGGCTGTATCAGCACGCGAAGATGACCGCCCATGGCCATGAAGCCGCCAAGGACGCAGCCGAGCGTCACCACCAGTCCAATCAGAATACCCACGACAGGTCCTTCCGCATTTCACATCGCGAGCAAGGGATAGCCCCCGTGCCTTGTGTGAGGCTTGAATCGAAGCCACTGGATCCGATTCAGTTTCGCGCAAGGAAGTAGGGGTATTGTCCCGACATAGCTTCGGCCGGAGGCACGTCTTTTGCTTAACACCTTTACCAGCTACCAGCTCATCACCAAGGACATTTCAAAGTCGCTCGACAGGATCGAGCAGCAGCCTGTGGTTGATCGCGATACCAAATATTATCTCGCCAACATCACCAAGGTGAAATCGATCGACGATTTCGTCAAGAATGACCGTTTGTTCAAATATGCCATGAAGGCCTACGGGCTCGAGGACATGGCCTACGCCAAGGCCTTCATGGTCAAGGCACTGAAGGAAGGCGTCTCCGATCCCGACAGCTTCGCCAACAAGCTGACCGACAAGCGCTACGCCGATTTCGTCAGCGCCTTCAATTTCGCCGCCAACGGCGCCGATGCGACCATCTACAACAAGACGCAGCAGATGGTGACCAAGAACTACGCCATCCAGGCGAAAATCGCCGGCCTCGATCCGAATTCGGACTATGTGAAAGGCGAGACGACATACTATCTCGCCAACATTACCAAGGTGAAGTCGATCGACGATCTGATGTCGAACAATCGGCTCTACACATACGCGCTGGCGTCATTCGGTCTCGATTCGGCGACGGAGGACAAGGCCCTCATCAAGCGGGTTCTGCAAAGTGGCGTCCGCGATCCTGGCAGCGTCGCCAACAAGATGACGGACAAAACTTACGCCGCACTTGCCTCCGCCTTCAACTTCGAACAATACGGCGAAGCGGCCACCACCATCAATCCGGCACAGCAACCGACCGTCGACAAATACATGCGCCAGACCCTCGAAGAGGACGCCGGCAAGACCAACCAGGGCGTGCGGCTGGCGTTGTATTTCGACCGCAAGGCATCGGCTATCACCAGCTGGTACGACGTGCTGGCCGACACCGCGCTGGCCACCGTCGTGCGCACCGTGCTCGGGCTGCCCGATTCCTTCGCCACTGCCGATGTCGACAAGCAGGCGCAGCTGTTCGAGCAGAAACTCGACATCTCGGATTTCTCCGACCCCGAGAAGCTCGGCAAGTTCCTGACGCGCTTCACCAGCATGTACGAGATCAACAACCCGACCTCATCGGCCGTGACCTCGGTCAGCGTGCTCTTCGCGCAGCCGATCACGGTCGGCATCTCCACCGACCTAATGATGGCCATGCAGAAACTGAGGTTCTGAGAACATCATGCGGGATAGCCTCTACGTCGCCCTCTCCTCGCAGATCGCGCTCGAGCGCCGCCTCGACACGATCGCCGACAACGTCGCCAACGCCTCGACGATCGGCTTTCGCGCCACCGGCGTGAAGTTCGAGGACGTCGTCTCCGGCATCGGGCAGAAATCGGTGTCCTTCGCGTCCTCCGGCAAGACCTATCTTTCCGGCGCCCACGGTGCTTTGAGCGAGACCGGAAATCCCTTCGATTTCGCCATCCAGGGCGATGCCTGGTTCGCCATAGAGACGCCGGTCGGCACCGTCATGACCCGTGACGGGCGCTTTTCGATGAACGAGAACGGCGAGCTGATGTCGATCGAGGGTCACCCGGTGCTCGACGCCGGCGGCTCGCCGATCCAACTCGACCCCCGCAACGGTCCGCCCAAGGCCGGGGCCGACGGTTCGCTGCGCCAGAACGATCAGCTTGTCGGCTCCATCGGCCTCTACAATTTCGATCCGGGCGAGAATTTCGTCCGTTACGGCAATTCCGGCATCGTTCCGGCGCGTACGCCCGAGCCTGTCACCGATCGCTCCGATATTGGCGTCGCCCAGGGTTTTCTCGAAGAATCCAACGTCAATCCGGTGCTGGAGATCACCCGGCTGATCATGGTTCAGCGCGCCTTCGAGAACACCGCCGCGCTGATGCGGCAGACCGACTCCTCCACCGACGAGGCCATCAAGACGCTTGGCTCGAAATAGCCCATGTCGCTCGGCCAGCCATCTATCCGCGCTCTCGAAAAACAGCTCCAGCCGGCGCCGGAAGACCGGCTTGCCGCGTTGGAGCGCGTATGGCGGCGTTTCGCCGACGCCGAGGCGCTGCTCAAGCGCGGCGGCCGCGTTACCGAAGTCACGCCCACGCACTACAAGGTGCACGGCCTTTCCGACTTCGCCAGGCTGGGCGACATCGTCGAGCAGCGCGGCCATGGCGGCACGCGCCGCGGCGAGATCGTCAAGATCAGCCGCGACGAGGTTGTAGTAGCCCCCTTTGAACGCAGCGCCGATGCCGGCATCGGCGATGCCGTGTTCCGCCGCGGTCCGCTTGCGGTGGCGCCGCATGCCTCGTGGCGCGGCCGCACCATCGACGCGCTCACCCGGGCAATCGATGGCGGCATGCCGCTCGTCAGGGGTGACGATGCGTCGAGCGGCGCCCAGAAGACACCCGGCGCCATGGCGCGGCAGCGTGTCGGCACCGCCTTCATGACCGGCGTCAAGGTCATCGACATCTTCACGCCGCTCTGCTTCGGCCAGCGCCTCGGCGTCTTCGCCGGTTCCGGCGTCGGCAAGTCGACGCTGCTCGCCATGCTCGCCGGCGCCGACGCATTCGACACCGTCGTCGTCGCGCTCATCGGCGAACGCGGCCGCGAAGTGCGTGAATTCCTCGAAGACACGATCGGCAACAGCATGGCCAAGACCGTCGCCGTCGTCGCCACCAGCGACGAGAGCGCCATGATGCGCCGGCGCGCGCCGGACACCGCCATGCGCGTCGCCGAGCATTTTCGCGACCAGGGCCATCGCGTGCTCCTGGTGCTGGACTCTATCACCCGCTTCGCCCACGCGTTGCGCGAGGTGGCGACGGGAACCGGCGAGCCGCCGGTCGCCCGCGGTTATCCAGCTTCGGTGTTCACCGAACTGCCCAAGCTGCTTGAACGCGCCGGACCAGGCACCGAAGGCAAAGGATCAATCACAGCCATTATTTCCGTGCTGGTCGACGGCGACGACCACAACGACCCCGTCGCCGACTCCGTGCGCGGCATCCTCGACGGTCACGTCGTGCTCGATCGCAGCATCGCCGAACAGGGCCGCTACCCACCGGTCAATCCGCTGTCGTCCATATCGCGGCTGGCCGGCAAGGCCTGGAGCACCGAACAGCGCGCACTGGTGACAAGGCTGAAGTCGATGATCTCGCGCTTCGAGGACACGCGCGATATCCGCCTGCTGGGTGCCTATCAGGGCGGTGTCGACGCCGAACTCGATATTGCCGTGCGCCAGGTGCCGCTGATCTACGAAGCGCTGACGCAATCGCCGAAGGACCGCCCGTCAGCCGATCCGTTCTCCGACCTCGCCCGCCACCTCAAGAGCAAGTTGAACGCCGATGCCGGAGACTGAACGCCAGTACACCGAGCGCGTCCTGCGCGACATGATCGCCGAAGCCAAGGCCGCCCAGGAGACCGAGGCCAGCCGCGACTCGGCCATCAACGACCTGTTTTCGCCGCGGAAATGGCAGCAGTCTTCCGGGCACGAATGGCCGCAGCCGCCAAAGGCGCAGTTTCCCAGGCTGAAGAAAAAGTCCGACCGACGCAGCGATGTCGTCATTGCAGCGCTCGGCATCACGCTCGGGCTGATCTGCGCCCTGTTTCCCTGGTACATCTTCTTCAACCAGGAACAGTTTGGCGTCCAGGCAATGAAGTTCGGCGGCTCCGGAACCAATTCGGGACGGGCGGGCGGCGGTGTGGTCGCCCAACGCAGTGCGCCGCTGACGGCGAAGGACGTTCCCGCCGCCAATCTCGATCTGCTCGCCACGGGAGCGGTGCAGGACGATGCCGATCCCGTGTCGGCACCCGACGATCAACCCTTTCCGGCCGACGCCGCGAAATTTCGCATGGTCCATGTCGCCAATGGCCGCGCGATGATCGAGGACGATGCCGGCCTCTGGATCGTCCAGCGCGGCTCGATACTGCCGGATTCCAGCCTGGTGTCTTCCATCGAGCAACGCAAAGGCAAATGGGTCATGGTCACCAGCACCGACCAGGTGATCGAGCTTTCGCGATAACAGCCCTCCGGCCTCTGGTCGTTCGCAAGGCCCGCGCAAGACTCGCGGCCTAGTCTCTGAGTACCTGCTCGGAGATTCTCATGGAGCCCGTTTCCCTTTTCGACCTCGCCGCCAAGCAAGCCCAGTGGCTGGCCGTGCGCCAGTCCGCCGTCGCCGGCAACATCGCCAACGCCAACACGCCGGGCTACACGGCAAACGACGTCGAGCCGTTCGAAAAGGTGCTCGACCGTACCGCTGTATCGCTGCAGGCCACGCAGGCCGGCCATCTCGGCAACGCCGCGACCAATGCCGGCTTCACCATCAAGCCGCAGGAAGATGACGGCGTCGTCATGCCGTCCAAGAACTCGGTCGTGCTGGAAGACCAATTGCTGAAGGCCGGCGAGGTGCGCCGCTCCTTCGAACTCAACACGGCGATCGTCAAGGCGTTCCATTCGATGATGATGATGGCGGTTAAGAGCTGACCATGGACGCGCTCACCGCAGCCCTCAAAGTCGCAGCGTCCGGCCTCGGCGCCCAATCGGAGCGCCTGCGCGTCGTTTCCGAAAACCTCGCCAACGCCCAGTCGACCGGCACCGCGCCCGGCTCCGACCCCTATCGTCGCAAGACCATCAGCTTCGTCTCCGAACTCGATCGGACCTCCGGCAGCTCGACGGTTGCAGTGAACTCGATCGACCGTGATCCAGGCGACTTTCCGGTCGAGTTCCAGCCCGGCAACGAGGCCGCCGACGAGAAGGGCTACGTCAAGATGCCCAATGTCAACGTGCTGATCGAAATGGCCGACATGACCGAGGCCAACCGCTCCTACGAGGCCAACCTTCAGGTCGTCAAGCAGGCGCGCGACCTGATTTCCATGACCATCGACCTGATGAGGAACCAGTAATGATCAGCGGCATCGGAGCCCTTCAGTTCAAATCGTCGATCGGCGGTGACGACGCGGTGACAAGCCTGCTGCAGGGCGGCGCGACACCCGGTGGCAATGTCGGCACCTCCTTCGCCGAGGCGCTGAGCCAGGCGGCCTCCAAGACCGTCAGCACGCTGCAGAATGCCGAGCAGGTGTCGATGCAGGCGCTCAAGGGCGACGCCGACACTCGTCAGGTGGTCGACGCCGTGATGAGCGCGCAGCAGGCGCTTCAGACCGCCGTCGCCATCCGCGACAAGGTGGTTTCCGCCTATCTCGAAGTCAGTCGAATGGGCATCTGAGGAATTCCGCCATGAAAGCACTCGCCATCGCCGCCACCGGCATGAATGCCCAGCAGACAAATCTGGAAGTCATCGCCAACAACATCGCCAACATCAACACCACCGGCTACAAGCGCGCCCGTGCCGAATTTTCCGACCTGCTCTATCAGGTCGATCGCACGCAGGGTGTGCCCAACCGCTCCAACGCCTCGCTGGTGCCGGAGGGCGTGTCGATCGGTCTCGGCGTCAAGACGACGGCCGTGCGCAACGTGCACACGCAGGGCGAACTGACCAGCACCGGCAACAGTTTCGACCTGGCGCTGACCGGCAGGGGCTGGTTCCAGATCGAGGGTGCAGACGGCGGCACGCTCTACAGCCGAGCCGGCGCCCTCAACACCAACGCCACCGGCCAGTTGGTCACGGTCGACGGCGCTGCCGTCATTCCGGCCATCAACGTCCCCGTCGATGCCGTCGAGGTCATCGTCAACAAGACGGGGCAGGTCTTCGCCCGCATCGACGGCCAGACCGACCTGCAGAACCTCGGCCAGCTTCAAATCGCCAACTTCGCCAACGAGGCAGGCCTGGCGCCGCTCGGCGACAATTTGTTCCAGGAAACCACGGCTTCGGGGCCGGCGAATGTCGGTGTCCCGGGCGACCCCGGCTTCGCCACCATCCAGCAGGGCTATCTCGAAGCCTCCAACGTCGACCCGGTCAAGGAAATCACCGAGTTGATCTCGGCGCAGCGCGCCTATGAGATGAACTCCAAGGTCATTCAGGCCGCCGACGATATGGCCTCTGTCGTCTCCAAGAACATCCGGTAACGCATGATGTCGACGCCCGGCCTCCTGTCCGCATTTCGCCGCACCGCGCTCGTCCTTGCGCTGGTGACCGGCGGCATGCCGGCTTTTGCCCAGGAATCGACAAACCAATCGACAACCCAATCGACAAGCCAATCGGCCACTCAGATCGCCAGCAATCAATCTGTCGGCGAGGTGGTGCTGATTCCCAACCGGGTCATCTATCCCGGCGAGACCATCGGGCTCACAGCCCTGAAACAGGTGACCCTCATCGCCGGCAAGCACAAGCCGGACGCGGTCGTCACACGGGCCGAGGAACTCGACGGCAAGATCGCCAAGCGCACGCTGCTGCCCGGCCGCTACATCCCTTCCACCGCCATCCGCGAAGCCTGGCTGGTCGAACAGGGTGCGTCCGTGCAGGTCTTCTTCATCGCCGGCGGATTGACGATCTCGGCAACCGCCGTGACGTTGCAGCCAGGTGCAGCGGGCGACCTCGTCAAGGTTCGCAACATCGACAGCGGCAAGATCCTGTCCGGCACGGTGATGGCGGACGGAACCATCCAGGTCAGCGCTTCATGATGCGCGGCCTTGCCCTGATATTGGCCGCCGTGATTGGCCTGCAGCCGGCGCTAGCCGACGGCCTGACGCCGAAGGCCAAGCGCGAGCTCGCCGCCAAGAATGGCGGCGTCTACGACGATCCCGAATATAATCCGGCCACCACCAGCCGCATGTTCCGGGTTTCGTCCGGGCCGAGTTCGCTGCCGCCGGGCCAGGTCGCGTCGCGCATCAAGGACATCGCCCAGCTGCAGAGTTCGCGCGACAACCAGTTGGTCGGCTACGGCCTGGTCATCGGCCTTGCCGGTTCGGGCGATAGTCTGCGCAACTCGCCGTTCACCGAACAGTCGATCCGCGCGATGCTCGAGAATCTCGGCATAGCCACCGAAGGCGGTCGCGCGCGCGCCAAGAACGTCGCCGCCGTCATCGTCACCGCCAACATGCCGCCCTACGTGCAGTCGGGCGCCCGGATCGACATCGACGTCTCCTCAATGGGCGACGCGACCTCGCTTTCCGGCGGCACGCTGATCATGACGCCTTTGAAAGCGGCGGACGGCGAAATTTATGCCGTCGGTCAGGGCTCGGTCATCGTGTCCGGCTTCACCGCCAAGGGCCAGGCCGAGCAGTTGACGCAAGGCGTGCCGACCTCCGGCCGCGTGCCGAACGGCGCCATTGTCGAGCGAGCTGTCCAGGCCGAGTTCGACGACCAGGCGACACTGACGCTGCAACTGCGCAATCCCGATTTCTCGACCGCAATCCGCATTGCCGACGCCATCAACGACTACACCAGCCAGCGCTTCGGCATGCGGGTGGCGGCCGAGCGCGATTCGCGCACCGTGCAGATCAGAAGGCCAAAGGGTGTTTCGGCGGCTCGCTTCTATGCCGAGATCGAGAACCTGGTGGTCGAATCCGACACGCCGGCCCGTGTCGTCATCGACGAGCGCACCGGCACCATCGTCATCGGCAACGACGTCAAGATCTCGCGGGTCGCCATCAGCCACGGCACGCTCACCGTGCGCATCACCGAAGCACCACGCGTCGTCCAGCCCGAGCCCTTCTCCAAGGGCGAGACCGCCGTCGAACCGTTCACCGCCATCGAAGCCAGCCGGCCCGATGCCCGCGTCGCCGTGCTTGACGGACCCGATCTCCAGACCCTCGTTTCCGGCCTCAACCGTCTCGGCGTCAAGCCGGACGGCATCATCGCCATTCTGCAGGGCATCAAATCGGCCGGCGCCCTGCAGGCCGACCTGGTTCTGCAATAGGCGATGCCGATGACGCGCTCCTTCTCACGCCATGAAAGACATCGCCCCGCCGCGATTCTGCTCGCGACCGCCGTTCTCGCGGCTCTGCTCTTCGCCGGCGATACCGCACGCGGCGAGGAAACGGTCCGCCAGGTCTTGCCGGGAGCACCGGTCGCGGCGGCGCCGCAGCAATTGACGCGGGAAAAGGCACCCGACCAAAGCGAGATCGAGCGCTTCTGCTCCAACATCGCCGACGCCGCCCGCGACCGCCGCTATGTCTTGCAGGCGGAGGAACTGAAGCAGCTCCAGGCCGGCATTGACGAGCGCATGAAAGCCTTGGATGCAAAGAAAGCTGAATACGAGACCTGGCTGAAACGGCGCGAGGTTTTCCTGGCCCGGGCCGAAGACGGCGTCGTCCAGATCTATGCCGGCATGAAACCCGACGCCGCCGCCGAGCGGTTGGCCATCGTCAACGCCGATCTGGCGGCGGCCATATTGATGAAGCTCGATTCACGCAAGGCGAGCGTTATCCTCAACGAAATGGACCAGAAGGCTGCGGCGACGCTCACCGGCATCATGGCCAGCGCAGCCCGAAGGGTAGATCCGTCATGATCCGCAAAATGCTCGTCCTGTGCGCGGTCGCCGTGCTGTCCGGTTGCGGAACCAACCTGAAGGAAGTCGGCAGGGAGCCGGCTCTGTCACCGGTCGGCTCCGGCATCGACGACGCCAGCACTGGCTCCCTCTATCGCTATCCAGAAACGCCGCCGACGCCGCCCAAGAAATTCTCGTTGTGGGATGACCGCCAGAGCCGGCTGTTCACCGACCCGCGGGCGCTGTCCCAGGGCGACATCCTGACCGTCAAGATCAAGATCAATGACCGGGCCAACTTCAAGAACCAGAACGACAGGAGCCGCACCGCCAACCGCAAGCTCGGTTTCGACATCAGCGCGCAATGGGACAAGGTTGGCAGCACCGCCGGCAAAGGTGCTGGCGCTCTCAACTCCACCACGGACACGACGGCCGATGGCGAGATCAAGCGATCGGAAACCCTGGAACTCAATGTCGCCGCCATCGTCATCGATGTCCTGCCGAACGGCAATTTGATGATCAAGGGGTCGCAGGAAGTGCGCGTCAACGCCGAACTCAGGGTGCTGACACTCGCCGGCATCGTGCGGCCGGCCGATATCGGCGCCGAGAACACCATCCCCTACGAACGCATCGCCGAAGCGCGCATCTCCTACGGCGGACGCGGCCGCATCACCGAGGTCCAGCAACCTGCCTACGGCCAGCAGATTCTCGACCAGGTTCTTCCGTTCTAGGATTGGGGAACACGGCACCGTGGCAAATGTCGAACAGGTTCAGTCGCGCAAGGGTCCTTCGCTCGCCATCCAGGCTGGCATGCTGCTGGTTGTGACGGCGGCCGCCATCGGCATGGGCTGGATGTCCGGCGGGTACCTCAAGGGCGTCGACGCACCGCCGTCGGTACCGGTCGCGCCCGAGAACGAGGGCAAGACCGAGCAGCCGGCTTCGGCCGAGCAGCCAGGCGTGGGGCCGACGCTCGTCGTGCTGGCGCCGATCACCACCAACATCGCCTCGCCTGCCGATACCTGGATCAGAATGGAGGTGTCCGTCGTCTATGACGAGCCGCAGCCACAGGCTATGTCGGATGATATCCACCAGGACCTTCTGGCTCTGGTGCGCACCTTGAAGATGCATCAGGTCGAGGGCGCCAGCGGCTACCAGCACCTGAAGGCCGATCTCGAGGAACGCGCCTCGATCCGCAGCCAGGGTCACGCCAAACAGGTTCTCATCAGGACATTGCTGCTCGAATGAGAAAGTTCCTTCTCGCCACGGCGATGATCGCCGCCGCCACATCCGTCGCGACGGCCCAGCAGCTCGATCTAGGCGGCATCGGCAAGGCTGATGGCACCACCGTCGGCTACATCATCCAGATGTTCGGCCTGCTGACCGTGCTGTCGGTGGCGCCGGGCCTGCTGATCATGGTGACGAGCTTCACTCGCTTCGTCATCGCCTTCTCGATCCTGCGCGCTGGCATCGGCTTGCAGTCGACGCCGGCAAACCTCATTTTGATTTCACTGTCGCTGTTCATGACCTTTTATGTCATGGCGCCGACCTTCGATCAGGCCTGGAACACCGGCGTCAAGCCGCTGATGGACAACCAGATCACCCAGACCGAAGCCTTCGACAAGATTTCGGATCCGTTCCGCACCTTCATGCTGCGCAATGTGCGCGACAAGGACTTCGACCTCTTCGCCGATCTCGCCCGCGAGCGCGGCCAGACCGTTTCGCGCGACACTGTCGACCTGCGTGTCCTGGTGCCCGCCTTCATGATCTCTGAGATCCGGCGCGGCTTCGAGATCGGCTTCCTGATCGTGCTGCCATTCCTGGTCATCGACCTGATCGTCGCCACCATCACCATGGCGATGGGCATGATGATGCTGCCGCCGACGGTGGTGTCGCTGCCGTTCAAGATCCTGTTCTTCGTCCTGATCGACGGCTGGAATCTGCTTGTCGGCAGCCTGGTGCGCTCGTTCAACTGACCGCCGGCAACGTATCCCTGGCAACTGGTCGCTGCCTCGCTGGTCAGGCGCGGAATTTCAAGCAATATATTTTCGATTAACCGTCCGGTTTATCCCTTTGGTAGGGACTTGCCCGCATATTCGCTCGCAGATGGCGGGTGATCGATTTCAGAGATCATGGGCATGATGCCGCACCGTCATACCGGGAAGCCCGGTATGTAAAAAGAACACCTGTAAAATCAAGGTACGAGTAGCCATGTCCAGCATCATGACGAACACCGCCGCGTTGACGGCGCTGCAGAGCCTGAACTCCACCAACAAGAATCTCGAAGCCACCCAGTCCCGCATCTCGACCGGCTACAAGGTCTCGCAGGCTTCCGACAACGCCGCCTACTGGTCGATCGCCACCACGATGCGTTCCGACAACCAGGCTATGTCCACCGTTTCGGACGCGCTCGGCCTCGGCGCCTCGAAGGTCGACACCGCCTACACCGGCATGGACAGCGCGATCACCACCATCAACGCGATCCAGCAGAAGCTGACCGGCTCCTACGGTCAGACCGACGCCGCCAAGGAAAAGACCCAGGTCGAAATCGCCGCTCTTCAGAAGCAGTTGAAGGCCTACGCCGACGGCGCCACTTTCTCCGGCACCAACATGCTGTCGGTGTCCACGGCTTCGGGCACGGCGGCAGACATCAAGATCGTTTCGGCCTTCAACCGCAGCGCCACCGGTGCGGTTTCGATCTCGACAATCGACGTCAACGTGGAAAGCATCAAGCTCTATGATGCCGGCGCCGCGCCGACCGCCAAGGGCATCCTCGACACGGCCCGCCTCGGCACCACCGGCGCTGCCGTCGCCACCGCCTCGGCCCCGACGTTGGGTGCTGCCGCGGCGGCCACTGACACCTATTCGGTCGCCGGCCTGGCCATCTCCGTGGGCGGCGTTGCCGCCAGCGACACCCAGATCCAGCAGATGATGAACGTCGTCGATGCCGCACTCAAGGATATGACGAACGCCGCCACCAAGCTCGGCGCCGCCAAGAGCTCGATCGACCTGCAGAAGACCTTCACCTCGAGCCTGATGGACTCCATCGATCGCGGTATCGGCCAGCTCGTCGATGCCGACATGAACAAGGAATCGACCCGTCTGCAGGCGCTGCAGGTCCAGCAGCAGCTCGGCATCCAGGCGCTGTCGATCGCCAACGGTTCCTCGCAGTCGATCCTGTCGCTCTTCCGCGGCTAATCGCTTCCGCTCAACCACAGTTCGCACTAAAAATCTGGCCGCGCCAAAAGCGCGGCCCGATTTGCGTTTGCTCCAGCCTCGCGCAATCCTCGTTCCTTAACTCTCAAAAGCCAGCTTTTAACAGGCTGTTAACCATGCCGCGCTAGTTATGGTTAACCAATAGCTTACGACAGTTGGCGAATCGGCCTCTCGGCAGAATGCCACCCGTTGAACAGGCCTATCCGGCATGTCTGAGCATGTCGGCTTTTGAGAAGGAGCGACTTTCTTGGCGAGCATCATGACCAACGCTTCGGCGTTAACCGCACTTCAAAGCCTCAGCGCCACCAACAAATCGCTCGAGCAGACGCAGGCCCGCATATCGACCGGCTACCGGGTCTCGCAGGCCTCGGACAACGCCGCCTATTGGTCGATCGCCACCACGATGCGCTCGGACAACCAGGCCCTGTCGACGGTGCAGGATGCACTCGGCCTCGGCGCCTCGAAAGTCGATACCGCCTATACCGGCATGAACAATGTGCTGACGACGATCGGCCAGATCAAGACCAAGGTGCTGTCCATGGTCGGTCAAACGGATGCCGCCAAGGCAAAAACCCAGACCGAGATCAAGGCGCTTCAGGCGCAGATGAAGTCATTTGCCGATGCGGCGACCTTCTCGGGCTCGAATTTCCTCGCGGTGACCTCCAAGCAGGTCGCCGCCGCCAACGATGGCGTCCAGGCCGACTCCCAAATCGTGTCCTCGTTCAATCGCTCCTCATCCGGCGCCATCTCGATCGGAACGATCAATATCGATGTCGAGGGCACCAAGCTTTTCGACTACGGCTTGGCCACCGACGTCAAGAACCAAGGCACCCTCGATCGCCAGACCTCCATTTATGCCACGGGAGCCGCCCAGACCCTCTATGACACCGCCTATACGGCCTCGATCGCGGGCGGAGGAACGGACATCGCCGCAAACGCCGCCGGCCAGACGGCGGCGGGAGCAGTCGCCAAGGTCGACAATATTTCCGCCTACAACCTCGACATCACGGCGGCCGGCGTAACCGACGACATCATCACGCAGATGGTGACCAGGATCGACAAGGTCATGGCTCAGTTGACCGATTCCGCCACCATCCTCGGTTCGGCCAAGAGCAGCATCGACCTGCAGAAGACCTTCACCCAGAGCTTGATCGATTCCATCGACCGCGGCGTCGGCCAGCTCGTCGATGCCGACATGAACAAGGAATCGACCCGCCTCCAGGCGCTGCAGGTTCAGCAACAGCTCGGCATCCAGGCGCTGTCGATCGCCAACAGCGCCTCGCAGTCGATCCTGTCGCTGTTCAAGAGCTGATCGCGGGCGCCATCGGCGCGATCCCTGCTCGATTGACGGGCCGCGCCGCAAGCGCGGCCCGATTTCATTTTCGCACAAGCTTCGAGGACTACTGTTCCGGCGGACAATCATGCTGGGAGTCGTTGAACCGTGCCGGAACAGATCCAGAGCATCATCTCGAATCTCCGCGGGTTTGGCGTGAAGCGCCTTGCCATGCTGGCGGGCATCGCCGTTCTGGTGATGGGCGTCATCGGCATCGCCTCGGTCTATCTCAACCGCCCCGCCTACGACACGCTCTATGTCGGGCTCGACCGCGCCGACGTGAACCAGATCGGGCTGGTGCTGGGCGAAGCCGGCATCGGCTTCGACGTTGGCGCCGACGGGACCTCCGTGCTGGTGCCGGCGGGCACCACCGCACAGGCGCGCATGCTGCTTGCCGAAAAGGGTCTGCCGACGAGCGCCAATGCCGGCTACGAACTGTTCGACAATGTCGGCTCGCTCGGCCTCACCTCCTTCATGCAGCAGATCACCCGCGTGCGCGCGCTGGAAGGCGAGATCGCCCGCACCATCCAGTCGATATCGGGCATCAAGGCGGCGCGCGTCCACATCGTCATGTCCGAACGCGCCAATTTCCGCCGCGATGAGCAGCAGCCTTCCGCCTCGGTGGTCATCCGCTACGCCGGCATCGACGCCGAGAAGAGCGCTATGTCGATCCGCCATCTCGTAGCCGCCGCCGTCCCCGGCCTGTCGGCCGACAAGGTGACGGTGCTCGATTCCAGCGGCAATCTACTGGCCGCGGGCGATGATCCTTCCAACACCAGCGCCGCCCGCACGCTCGGCGTCGAGCAGACCGTCGAGGCGCAGATCGGCGACAACATCCGCCGTGCGCTGACGGCCTATCTTGGCCCCGACAACTTCCGCGCCAGCGTCAAGGCCGAGGTCAACACCGACACCCGTCAGACCGAAGAAACCATTTTCGATCCGAATTCCCGCGTTGAGCGCTCGGTGCAGTCGGTGCGCGCCAACGAAAACAACAATCAGAAGCAGGCCTCCACCCCGGCCAGCGTCGAGCAGAACCTGCCCGAGGCCCAGGCAACCGCCACCGATGGTCCGCAATCCTCCTCGCAGAACGACCGCAAGGAAGAGATCACCAATTACGAGATCAATTCGAAGAAGATCGCCACCGTCTCGAACGGCTACAGCGTCACCAAGATGTCAATCTCCGTCGTCGTCAACCAGCAGCGGCTGACGGCCATCCTTGGCAAGGACGCCACGCCGGAGCAGATTGCCAAGCGCGTCGCCGACATCCAGAAGATGGTGACCTCCGCCACCGGCTTCGACGAAAAGCGCGGCGACGTCATCGATGTCTCGGCGGTCGAGTTCATCGACGGGCTGGATGGCGAGGCGATCCCGCAGGCGGGAATGCTCGATTCCATCGGCCAGCATGCCGGCACCCTGATCAACGCCGGTGCCTTCATCGTCGTCGTATTCCTGGTCGCTTTCTTTGGCCTGAGGCCGATGGCGTCGGCGTTGACGGCAAAAGCGACACCGGCTCTGTCAGGCCCCAGCTTCGATGATGTCCAGCGGTCGCTACCGACGCCGGAAGCAACCGCCGCCGCCGAGAGTGCCTCGGTTGCCGCCTTGCCCGGCACGCGCCCGGGTCCCACACCGCTCGACGATCTTCGCCAGAAGATCAGGCCAGCGCCGCAGGATCGGCTTGCCCGAATGGTCGACCTCAACGAGGAACGCACCGCGCAGATCCTGCGCAAATGGGCTGCCCAGGAAGTCGCGGTATAAACCATGGTCTCCGCAGCCCTCTTCGACCTTCTGCCTGATTTCGGTACCCGCACGCAACGTGCCGGTCAGCCCCGGGCAGCAGTCGATCCCCAACACAAACCCGAGACGCCTGCCCCGCAAGCAGATATCGGCACGCTGATCGCGGAAGCGGTCGTCCAGGCCGAGGCGGCGCTCGAGACACGCCTGTCGATCGCGCATGAAGCCGCGCTTGAAGCCGAACGCCAGGCCCATGCAGAGGAGGCAAGGGTATTTCTCGAAAGCCTCGGCGACGATGTCGGCAAGGCGGTCTCGTTGCGCATCGATGCCATGGAGGCGCGTGTGACCGGGCTTGTCGCCACCACGGTCGCCCGCATCATCGGCGGCATCGTCAGCGACGATCTGCAGAAACGCTCGATCGAGGTGCTCGCCAGCGCGATACGCGAGGCGGTCGGCGATGCCGAAGCGGTGCGCATCGTCGTGCGCGGGCCGCTCTCGCTGTTCGAGACACTGAAGGCATCGCTCGGGCCCCGCACCGCCAATCTCGACTTCGTCGAGGCACCGGGCTTCGACCTCACCGTCGCCATCGACGAGGCGGTGTTCGAGACGCGAATGGCCGAATGGTCGACGACCCTTTCAGAGGTCCTGGCATGAGCGTCGCCGAGGCTGGACACACACCCCACGAAATCATCATCGTGCGGCGCGGTCATGACGACCACGACGAGGCCCACCATGGCGGCGTCTGGAAGATCGCCTTTGCCGACTTCATGACGGCCATGATGTGTTTCTTCCTGGTCATGTGGCTGATCAACGCCGCCAACGAACAGACCAAGGCAGCCGTCGCCAGCTACTTCAACCCGGTCAAGCTGGTAGACCGCAATTCGAGCCGAAAGGGCCTGGAGGACCTCGGCGACGGTCCGCGCGCGATCGGGACGACGGCCGACAATCCGCAAAAGGCGACCAACAAGGCCGGCCAGGACGGCGATGGCTCGGCGGACCGCAAACAGGACAAGCAAGAACTCCCGCAGGCGGAACACTCCGACGAGCATCTGTTCGCCGATCCCTACGCGGTGCTTTCGGAAATCGCCACCGACACCGGTGTCATGCAGAATGTCAGCCAGAAGGGCGACGGCGGCGTGCAGGCCGCCGGCCCGGCGACAGGCGCCTCTGGCGGCGCCTCCTATCGCGATCCCTTCGAGCCTGATTTCTGGTCGCAGCAGGTGGCGGCGCCCGGCGCCGAGGCTAGTGCCGAACGCACCAGGATCGAGGGCGATCCGGCCAAGCCCGGCGACAAGACCGCCGAAACGCAAGCGCTCAAAGTCAAAGCCGTGCCGCCTGTCGCGGCCGCACCGCTCGAGCCGCTGGCCAAGGACACTGCCGGCAAGCAGGCCGCGAACCCCGCCACGGCAATGGCCAAGGCCGGCGACATCAAGCCAAACGATACAAAAACCGCGGACGCGGCCAAGGCCGGGCCCGAGGCGCAAGAGGCCGCCAAGCCCGACACCGGGGAGAAGGCGCCGACCGCCGCCGCTATCAAGGCCGCGGCCGATGTCAAGCGGCAGCTGGCCGATGCCTTCAAACCCGGCGACAAGCTGCACGACGGCGTCTCGGTCGAAGCCACCGACATGGGCGTCGTCATCTCGATCACCGACCAGTTCGACTTCGGCATGTTCGAGGTCGGCTACGCGCAGCCCCGCCCGGCACAAGTGGTTGGGATGGGAAAAATAGGGCGCAAAGTCAACACCCACAACGGGCCCCAA